>DAIUDS010000087.1:0-9616 GCA_036845485.1 Jiangellaceae bacterium | reverse complement strand
GGAGATTCTCGACGTCACGGACCTCGAAGTCGCCGTCCTCGATGGCGGCGACGACCTCGCCGATCGGCAGCAACTCGCCGTCGGGAAAGACGTACGCGTCGATGAAGGTGCGCCCGGCACGACTCTTTCCGGGACGCCGGACGATCTGGTGGTTCAGCAGTCGGCCGCCGGGCACCAGCAGATCGTGCAGCGCCCGGGCGTAGTCGCCCCAGCGCTCGGCGCCTAGGTGCTCGGCCATCCCGATGCTCGCGACGGCGTCGAACGGGTCGTCTGTGAGGTCGCGCCAGTCCTGCACCCGGATGTCGACGCGCTCGGACAGGCCGGCGTCGAATACCCGCTTGCGCGCGTATTCGGCCTGCTCGTGGGACAGCGTGATGCCGACGGCCTCGACGCCGTATTCGCGGGCGGCGTGGATGACCAGGCCGCCCCAGCCGCAGCCGACATCGAGCAGGCGCATGCCCTCGGCCAGCCCGAGCTTGCGGCAGATGAGCTCGAGCTTGTCGTGCTGGGCCTCGTCGAGCGTGTAACCCGGGTCGTCGAATCGATCCCAGTACGCACACGAGTAGACCATCGACGGGCCGAGCACGATCTCGTAGAACTCGTTGCCGACGTCGTAGTGGTGACTGACGGCAACCTTGTCCCGGCTCTTGGAGTGACGGGCGCCGGTGAGGGCGATCTCCTCCGGAGGTGCCTTCGGCGCCGGTCCGACGGCGCCCAGTAGCACCACGGCGCGCAGCACCTCGGCCCGCTCGGTCGGGGTGAGATGGCGGCGCATCGCGATGTCGCGGCCCAGGGACTCGAGTCGGGTGAGCGCGTCCTCCAGGTCGCCCTCGAGGTCGATCTCGCCGGCTACCCAGGCACGCGCCAGCCCGACCTCGTCGGGCTGCCAGAGGATACGGCGCAGCGCCCGCCTCGACCGCACCACCAGGGTCGGCCCGTCAGCCGGGCCGGCAGAGGTGCCGTCCCAGGTGCGGATCCGAAGAGGGACGGGTGCCCCGAGCAACCGCTCGAGGACGAGCGCTACCCGCTCGGCCGCTCCGCCGCCGGACTTCGCCGTCTTCACCGGTCCGGACTCCTCCCGTTGTTGGACTGAAGTCAGCGCCAGAGTAGTCTCCGGGGGCGCCGGAGGTTTGATCAATCGGAGGCCGGTGGCGAAATGGCGGCGCGGCGGAACTCGTCGCGCGGGATCTGCAGGCGCCCCAGGGTCACCGGGTCGCGGCGGAAGAACAGCCCCAGCGTCCAGTCGAGTACGACTCGAACCTTGCGGTTGAACGTGGGCATCTTGCTGGCGTGGTAGGTCCGGTGCATGAACCAGGCGATGAAGCCTTTGACCTTGATGCCATAGACCTGGGCCACTCCGGAGTACAGCCCCAGGCTGGCGACGGAGCCAATGTACCGGTGGACGTAGTCCTTGGGCTCACGGCCGCGCAGCACCGCGGCGATGTTGTCGCCGAGCCGTTTGGACTGCCGGACGGCGTGTTGCGCGTTCGGACCGGTGGTGGCACCGGGCACTTTCGAGGTCAGGTCCGGGACGGCGGCACAGTCGCCGGCGCCCCACGCCGCCTCGACGCCGTCGACCCGCAGGTCGGCCCGGCACCGCAGCCGGCCCTTCTCGTCCAGCGGGAGGTCGGTCCTGGCGAGGAGCGGGTGCGGCCTGACGCCGGCGGTCCAGATGAGCGTATCGCTGTCGAACTCGGTGCCGTCGTCGAGCACGATGTGCCCGTCCACGCACGATTCGAGCCGTGTCTCCAGCCGCACCTCGATGCCGTGCCGCCGAAGCTCCTCCACCGTGTAGACGCCCATGGCCGGCCCGACCTCCGGCAGGATCCGGTTGGTCGCCTCGACCAGGACCCATCGCATGTGGTGCGGCCGAAGGTACGGGTAGTACCGCATAGCATCCTTCGCCATGCTCTGGAGCTCGGCGAGCGCTTCGACGCCCGCATAGCCGCCGCCCACGACCACGAAGCTCAGCACGCGGCGTCGTACGTCTTCGTCCGCCGTCGACGCAGCAATGTCGAGCTGGTCCAGCACATGGTTTCGAAGGGCGATGGCCTCCTCGACCTGCTTGAAGCCGATGCCCTGCTCGGCAAGGCCCGGGATCGGCAACGTCCGGGCCACCGATCCGAGTGCGACCACCAGGACGTCGTACCCGAGGTCGTACGGCTCGCCGACCCGCGGCTCGATCCGGGCAACCCGGTCGGCGTGCCGGATCTCGGTCACCTGGCCGGTGATGACCTGCGACTGTCGCAGGACCCGTCGCAACGGAACGACGACGTGCCGCGGCTCGAGCGAGCCTGCCGCCGCTTCGGGAAGGAACGGCTGGTACGTCATGTACGACCGGGGGTCGACGACCGTGATCCGAACCGTGCGCCACCGCAGCTTCTTCTGCAGCCGCAGCGCTGTGAACATGCCGACGTATCCCCCGCCGACGATCAAAATCCTGGGGACGTGTTCATCGACCATGGTCTGAGCCTAACCGCTTGTGAATGCATTCACAAACGTCAGGAAGCAGCCGTGCGAGAGAGCATCTCGTCGAGCATGTCCTCGGTGAGCTTTCCGGTGAACGTGTTCTGCTGACTCGGGTGGTAGCAGCCGAGCAGCCGGATCGTGTGCCCTGACTTCGCCGTGAGGAGCGCTTCGGCTCCATGACCGAATTTCGGCCGCGGGCGCTTCACGTCGAACCCGTTGCGGGCCAGCGTTCGAAGCGCGGCGTCCCAGGCGAACGACCCCAGTGCGACGACGCTGTGCAGCGAGTCGAGCACGAGTGCGACCTCGCGATCGAGCCACTGCGCGCAGGCGTCGCGCTCGGCGGGCGTCGGCTTGTTGGCGGGCGGCGCACACCGGACCGCCGCCACGATTCGGGCGCCGGTCAGGCGCAGGCCGTCACCGGAGTGCACGGATGTCGGTTGTGAGGCCATCCCCGTCCGGTGCAGCGCCGCGAAGAGCCAGTCGCCGCTTCGGTCCCCGGTAAAGATGCGCCCGGTCCGGTTGCCACCGTGCGCGGCCGGCGCCAGTCCGAGCACGAGCACCCGCGGCGAGGAATCACCCCAGCCGGGCGCCGGACGGCCCCAGTACGGCTGGTCGGCGAACGCCCGCCGCTTCGTGGTCGCGACCTCCTCGCGCCACTCGACGAGTCTCGGACAGGCGCGGCACACCGACGACCGCGCGCCCAGTTCACGCAGTTCTGCCCCTGCGGCGAGCGAGGCTACCTGAGCGGCATCCCTGGCGACGGGCGTCCTCACCGTCGCCGCGTCGTCCGGCCAGCCGGTTCCCGGTGGCACCGGGCTGGAGAAGGGGGCACCTGTCAACGGGTGCGCAAGCGGCTCCGGCTCGCGCCCGGCCGCCGTCATGTCCGAGCCCTCCCGGAGGTCATCAGGCTCCAGGCGATGCCGTCCAGGATGTCGTGCTCGCTGACCAGGACCTCGGCAACGGCCGTCCGCTCCACAATGCACCGAAGCACCAGTGCACCGGCCGCGATGACGTCGGCTCGCCCGGGATGCATCACCGGTATCGCCGCGCGTTCCGCGTGGTTCATGGCCAGCAACCGCTCGCTGATCTCCTCGACCGCCGCCGCCGGCACCCGGGTGTGGTGAATGGCCGTGGCGTTGTACGCGCGGAGCCCCAGATGGATCGCTCCGACGGTCGTCACGGAGCCGGCCAGGCCGACGAGAGTCGCCGCCTCGTCCAGCGGCACCGTTTCGGCGACGAAGTCCAACGACACCGCGACGTCGGCTCGGGCGGCAGCAACTTGAGCCGCCGTCGGGGGGTCCGAGGAGAAGTGCCGCTCGGTCAGCCGCACGCATCCGACGTCGACGCTTAGCGCCGCCTCGACGGCCTCGGTGCCCAGCACCAGTTCGGTCGATCCACCGCCGATGTCGGCGACGAGGTACGGCGCGGCGAGACCGGCCGGAAGGCCCCGTGTGGCGCCCGTGAACGAGAGACGCGCCTCCTCGTCACCCGAGATCACCTCGGGCTCCACGCCCAGAAGCCGTTCGACGCCGGCCGCGAACTCGTCGCGGTTGGCGGCGTCGCGGGTTGCACTGGTCGCCACCATCCGGATCCTGTCCACGCCGAGCCCGTCGATCAGCCGGGCGTAGCCCTCCAGGGCCGTCAGGGTCCGGTCCAGGGCCTCGGGTGCGAATCGGCCGGTCCGGTCCACGCCCTGGCCGAGCCGGACAATCTCCATCCGGCGGTCCAGGTCGCGCTGGCCACCGTCGACGGCGAGGTCGGCCACGAGCAGCCGGAGCGAGTTCGTGCCGCAGTCGACGGCCGCGACGCGGGTCATCCCACCTCCGCACAGGGCCCGCCGGCCCACCAGTCCGGCAACGCGTCGAGTGCCTCGTCACCGAGCGGATTGACCCTACGGCCGGTCGCGAGCGCGTGAGCCACCAGTGCGTGCAGGCACTTGACCCGGTCGGGCATCCCTCCTGCCGAGACGGCGGCGATCTCCGGTACGTGCGCGATCCGTTCGCGCCGGTCCAGGTAGTCGCGATGGGCTGCGCCGTAGGAGGCCGCCAGGTCCGGGTCCGAGGCCAGCCGGGCGCTCATCTCGCGCATCAGGCCGCTCGACTCCAGCGTCGACACGGCCCTCGAGGCGCGTGGACAGGTCAGGTAGTACGTCGTCGGGAACGGCGTGCCGTCGGGCAGCCGAGGCTCGGTCTCGACGACGTCGGGAAGTCCGCACGGGCATCGATGGGCGACGGCCCGGACCGCGCGTGCGGGCCGGCCGAGTTGAGCGGACACCGCCGCCAGATCGGCAGCCGACGGTTCCCTCACTCGGCCCCGTCCGGAGGCAAGGCGTCGGCTGCCTCGACCGATGCCCACAGCCGCGAGTACCAGGGCCCGTCGGTGGTGACCGGAATGCCGTCGGGTCCCTGTGTGGGCCCGGGCTCCGCATCGCCCGACTCGTCGACGACCACGTAGCCGACGTCACCCGGCATGACGAAGTTCAGACGCTCCCGTGCCCGCGCGCGGACGTATGCGGGGTCTTCCCACAGCCGCAGCTCGGCCTCAAGTTGCTCGACGGACTGCTGCAACTGGCTCGCCTCCTGTGCCAGCGCGGCCCGCTGAGTGTGCTGGTCGTACCAGGCGCGAAGCGGGTACGCGTACGACACCGCCAGCACACCGAAAACCAGGGCGAGCACCGCGGCGCGGCTGGTGAGTGATCCACGCCGCGGCGCAGCCGGCCTCGGCGGCTCACCCGAAAGGCGTGTCGAACGGCCGGTGGACTCGACGACTCCCGATGGTCGGGAAACCGGACGTGTCGGCCGGGTGGACCGGCGGCGAGCCGGCCGGGCACCGCCCGACGGGCGGGCGCCGGGACCGCCCCTGCTGCGGTGGCCAGATCCGGCCATGGCTAGGGCGTGTACCTCGGGAACGCGCCGGCCCCGGCGTACCGCGCGGCGTCGTCGAGCTCTTCCTCGATCCGCAGCAGTTGGTTGTACTTCGCCACCCGCTCGGAGCGGGCAGGTGCACCGGTCTTCAGCTGCCCACAGTCGGTGGCGACGGCCAGGTCGGCGATCGTGGTGTCCTCCGTCTCGCCCGACCGGTGGCTCATCATGCATCGGTAGCCCGATCGGTGGGCCAGCGAGACGGCGTCGAGCGTCTCGGTGAGGGTGCCGATCTGGTTGACCTTGACCAACAGGGCGTTGGCGGCGCCGTCGGAGATGCCGCGGCGGAGCCGGTCTGGGTTCGTGACGAACAGGTCGTCGCCGACGATCTGGACCGTGTCCCCGAGCGCCGCCGTCATCGCTTTCCAGCCGGCCCAGTCGTCCTCGTCCAGCGGGTCCTCGATCGAGACCAGTGGATAGGCCGAGACCAGCTCACCGTAGTAGGCAGCCATGTCGTCGGCCGACCGGGTCTCGCCTTCGAACCTGTAGCCGTCTTCGCCGTGGAGCTCGCTCGCGGCGACGTCGAGCGCCAGGGCGATGTCGCTTCCCAGCGCGAACCCGGCCTTCTCGACCGCCACTCCGATCAAGTCGAGGGCGTCGCGGTTGCTGGGCAGGTTGGGAGCGAAACCACCCTCGTCGCCCAGGCCGGTCGCATAGCCCTTCTCCTTCAGCACTGCCTTCAGGGCGTGGTAGACCTCGGCGCCCCAGCGAAGAGCTTCACGGAACGTCGTCGCACCGATCGGCGCGACCATGAACTCCTGGACGTCGACATTGCTGTCGGCATGGGCGCCGCCGTTGAGGATGTTCAACATCGGCACCGGGAGCAGGTGGGCGCTGGGTCCGCCGAGGTACCGGAACAGCGGCAGCTCCGCGGAGTCGGCAGCGGCCCTGGCGACGGCGAGTGAGACCCCAAGGATGGCGTTGGCACCCAGGCGTTCCTTGTTCGGCGTCCCGTCGAGGTCGACGAGCGCCTGGTCGACCAGCCGCTGCTCGCTGGCGTCGAAGCCGAGCAGCTCCGGGCCGATCTCGTCGAGCACAGCCGTCACGGCCTTCTCGACACCCTTGCCGCCGTAGCGGTCGGCATCGCCGTCACGGAGCTCCACGGCCTCGAAGGCGCCGGTGGAAGCACCGGACGGAACGGCGGCGCGGGCGACCGTGGAGTCGTCGAGTGCCACCTCGACCTCGACCGTGGGGTTGCCCCGCGAGTCGAGGATCTCGCGTGCGCCGACAGCTTCGATCGTGGCCACGTGTCGTCTCCTGCGGGTTCCGGGGACCGCCAAGGGGTACGCCGAAAGCCTAGCGGCGGCCGGTTGGGCGCTCTGGTACCGCCGCGCGTCAACCCCGGGACTCGGCACGGCGGACCGCATCGGCGAATCGGCGAGCCGCGTCGCGCACGGCCTGTTCGACGTCGACGCCGTGCCGACGGGCGGCTGCGACCAGCGCCAGCGTCGCGTCTCCCACGGCGGTCGGGTCCGCCGGGTCGGGCACGACGAGGTCCGGCAGAGTCGGTGCGATCCCCGCCGACTCGGCCCGGTTCAGCATCGTGGCCGCAAGCGAGAGGGACGGCTGGGCGACCGGAACACCCTCCATCGCGGAGGTCCGCTTCTTCTCGGCCTGCTTGAGTTCGTGCCAGCGCGCCTCGACGTGTGCGGCCGTGGTGGCGTCACCGTCGGCGAACACGTGTGGGTGCCGGCGGATCAGCTTCTCGACGATGCCGGACGCCACGTCGTCGATGGACCACGGGTGTTCGTGCTCCTCCCCGATGCGGGCGTGGAAGACCACCTGGAGGAGCAGGTCACCCAACTCCTCGCGCAGGTGGTCAGGGTCGGTCTCGATCGCCTCGAGCGTCTCGTACGCCTCCTCGAGCAGGTACGTCGCCAGGGAGCGATGAGTCTGGTCCCGGTCCCATGGGCAGCCGCCCGGCGAGCGGAGCCGGTCCATGACGGCGACCAGGTCTAGCAGCCGCGCTCCGGGCAGGTCGTACGAGCCGGTCAGCACCTCGACCTCTGCGACCGGCACACCCTGGGCCACCCGGGCGGCAACCTCCGCCGCGAGGCCATCGGCGAGGCCTGGATCACCGTCGGGGGAGCCCAGCCAGACGACGGTTCCGGACGCCGCCGAGTCGAGCAGTGCGGTCGGGCTCGGGTCACCGACCGGCTCCGGATCGATCCCGCCGGCCCGCAGAGCCGGCGCCTGGGGGTGATCGGCCGCCGCGACGACCACCCGCCCCGTGCGCAGGACGTCCCAGGCCGGAGCCGACAACAGCCCCGGTGCGACCCGAGGACTCGTGACCAGCAGCACGAGGCGCCCGGCGGACACGGGCGCGCTCAGCCTGCGGGTGTCTCGGTCGAACCGTCCGCGGGCTCGTCCTCGGCGGCCTCGTCCGGTTCCGAGATCGAGCCGCTGGTGGCCTCGAGGCTCCCGTCGTTCCACGTCCCGTAGCGCGGACTGACCTTCACGCCGATCTCCTCGGACTTCTCCGCGAGGGCCTCGGTGTACGCCTCCTCGTCCCCGAGCTCATCTACCAGCTCCTGCTGTATGAGCACGTCGCGCACGGCTTCGCGCAGCGTGTTGTCCGTGAGCGCGCTCTGCGCCAGCAGGTCGGTTATGTCGCCGTCGGGCGCCGGACCCTCGACTTGCTCGTCGATGAAGGTGTCGATGTCCGCTTCCGAGACCTCGATGCCCTCATCGCGTGCGAGCTGCTCGAGGAGGTCGTGGCGGATCATCCGGTCCAGGAGCGCTTGCTGGAGAACGGCCGGGTCGGCGCCCGCCGCGCTCTCGTCGGGTATCGAGTCGGTGAAGTCGCGAACCCGGTCCTGGAGTTCGCCGATCGTGATCCGGTCGTCGCCGACGACCGCCGCCGCACCGATCTCGTTGGTTTCGCAGGCAGTGAGCGAGGCGGCTGCCACCACGCAGAACACGACGGCCACGGTGCGGCGGCTGGGCGACACGGCGATCCTCTTCGGGTGGCTGCTGAGACGACGCGCATCCTAACCTGCCGAAAGGAACACAGGCGCCGGCGCTCGGCCGTCAGCCCGGCGCGACCGATCTCGGGTCTGGTCGCGAGCTGTCGACCGTACTGCGAACGCCACCCGCGAGCAGGTCAGCGGCGGCCTCCGCGGTCACCCGGGCAGCGCCGTAGGCGAGGACGTACCGCTCTCCGAGGACGCTCGAGTCGGCAGGGAGGTCGTGATCGACCACGACGACGTCGGGTCGGAGCTGCCGGATCGCCGCCACCGCACGGGCCTGCCAGCTCCGCCGCCGCACTCCACGGACCGACACCACGACCGGGCGATCGCCATGCCCGGCAAGGACCGTCTCGGGTTCGGGCCCGGACTCGAACACCGGCACGACGACAGTGCCCGGGAGTCGCTCGACCAGCGGCCGGCCCACACCCCACGGGACCTCGCCGGCCGCGAACGATGGCTCGTCCTGCAGCTCGACCACGACTGGTGCGCGGCGTAGCGACACGTCGCCCACGGCGACGACCGCCCGACGCGCTGCCCGAACCCCGGCGGGCTCGCCGTCGGCACCGCCGTCGTCCAGCTCTGCCGATCTCGCCCACGCCGCAAGGGCCCGCACCCGGCCGGCCGCCTCGGCCAGCCGCTCGTACGGCAGCCTCCCCGATCCGACTGCCGACACGAGCGCCGTGAGGATGGAGCCGACGGTCTCGGGGTCGGTGGTTTCGCCACCGACGCATAGCGCGTCCACGCCGGCCGACAGCGCCAGTACGCCTGCCTCGGGATAACCGACGGTCCGGCTGATCGCGTGCATGTCCATTCCGTCGGTCATGACGACGCCGCGGTATCGGAGCCGGTCTCGCAGCAGTCCGGTGATCACCGCGTGCGACAGCGTCGCCGGGACGCCGGGATCGATCGCACCGACCTTGATGTGCGCCGTCATGACGATCTTTACTCCGGCCGCCACCGCCGCCCGAAACGGCACCAGCTCCCGCCGGTCGAGCAGATCGGCCGGTGCCGAGACCGTCGGTACCGTGATGTGGCTGTCCTCGTCGGTCGCGCCGTGGCCGGGAAAGTGCTTGGCCGTAGCGGCCACACCGCTGGACTGCTGCCCGCCGACGAAGGCCGCCACGTGCCGTGCGACGAGCTCGGGGTCGGATCCGAACGCTCGAACGCCGACCACGGGGTTGAGCGGATCCACGTCGATGTCCGCCACGGGCGCGAAGTTGACGTCGACGCCGCACGCCCGCAGGCGGGCGCCCAAGG
>DAIUDS010000086.1:0-9747 GCA_036845485.1 Jiangellaceae bacterium | reverse complement strand
CTGTTCGAACACGAGGTCCGCCCGGACGTGATCGTCGGCACGTCGGTGGGTGCGATCAATGGCGCGCTCATCGCCGCCGATCCCACGCCGAGCGGGGTGGACAGGTTGCGCGAGGTGTGGGCGAAACTGACCTCCGAGGGCATCTTCGCCGGGTCCGTGCTGACCCGTGCGCGGACACTCGTGCGGACCCGCACCCATCTCCATCCACGTGAGCCCCTGCGCGAATTGCTCGAGGCCCATCTGCCGGTGCAGACCTTCAGCGGGCTGCGGGTGCCCTTCCAGTGTGTCGCCGCCAGCATCGAGAGGGCTGCCGAGCACTGGTTCACCGACGGCGCGTTGATCGAGGCGGTGCTCGCCTCCTGCGCCGTCCCCGGACTGCTGCCGCCGGTGGAGCTCGACGGCGAGCACTACCTGGACGGTGGGCTGGTGCACAGCATCCCGGTCGGCCGGGCGGTGGCTCTCGGTGCCGACACGATCTACGTGCTGCACGTGGGGAGGATCGACCGTCCGCTGCGCCCGCCGGCCAAGCCTTGGGAGGTCGCGCTGGTCTCCTTCGAGATCGCGCGGCGGCATCGGTTCGCCGCCGACCTGGCCGCGCTGCCGCCGCACGTCACGCTGCACGTACTGCCTTCGGGTGATCTGGGCCCGTCTGCGGCCGGGGACCTGCGCAACCTCCGCTACCGCGACTTCTCCGGCGTGCCGGAGCGGATCGACCGGTCGTACCGGGCGGCCTGCGGCTACCTGGACCGGTCCGGCACGTCGGGGGAAGGGGCGGGCTGAGGTGCTGCCACCCCGCCCCGTGCGCCGAGTCACCGGGCCGCTGCTCATCTCGGCGCTGGCGGTCGCGGTCCTCCTGCTGCCGGTGCTGGTAGTGCTGGCTGTCGTCGTCTCGCTGTGGTTGCCGGGGCACTGGCGCGCCCTGCGGCTGTTGTGCTTCGCGCTGGTGTACCTGGCGCTGGAGGTGGCCGGACTGGCGGTGGCCGCGGTGCTGTGGGGGCTCAGCGGCTTCGGGCGCCGGCTGGACACCCCAGCGCACCGGGCGGCGCACTACACCGTGCTACGACTGCTGCTGGACGTGCTGATGCGGGTGGCGCGGCGGCTGTTCGCGCTGCGGCTGGTCACCGACGGCGCGTCCTGGTCGCCACTGGACGACGGCGT
Organism: Jiangellaceae bacterium; assembly: GCA_036845485.1. GTDB lineage: Bacteria > Actinomycetota > Actinomycetes > Jiangellales > Jiangellaceae > DAIUDS01. The sequence goes on along the minus strand of DAIUDS010000086.1, from coordinate 8,589 downwards.
GCCTGGGTCGACGAACGCCATGGTGGTGCTCTCCCGTCACGCCGGTCCGGGCGACTCGTTCCTCCTCGTACACACGCTGATGGACCGGAACCACCTGCGCCGGCCACGGATCGTGCTCAAGGACGTGCTGCAGCTGGATCCGTTGATCGACGTCTACCTCAACCGGCTGCCCAACCACTTCGTCCCGGCGGATCCGGCGGCGGGGGACAGCTCCGCGGAGGCGATCGCCGACCTGGCCCACGACCTCGGTGACCAGGACGCCCTGCTGATCTTCCCGGAGGGGGCGAACTTCACCCCGCGTCGCCGGTTCCGGGCCATCCAGCGCCTGCGCAATCGAGGTCTGGTCTCCGCCGTGCGCCGGGCCGAGGCCATGCGGCACGTTCTCCCACCGCGTCCGGCGGGAGTCACGGCGGCACTGCGCGCGGCCCCCCATGCCGACGTCGTCTTCGTCGCGCACACCGGACTGGAACACCTGAACACGGCACGCGACCTGTGGCGGAACCTGCCGATGGACAAGACTCTGCACCTGCGTTGGTGGTTCGTCCCGGCCATTGACGTGCCGCATGGCGAGACCGAGCAGACCGAGTGGCTCTACCAGTGGTGGGAGACGATCGACGACTGGATCGAGACCATTCGACGTCAGGAAGCGGCGGACGATGGTGGCGCCCGACGGGCCAGGGCCCGCGCCGACGGTCGATCGTTGGTGCTCCGCCGCCGGGGCCGGCCCGGTCGCGTCTCCGGCTCATGACTCGGGCGACTTCATCGATGGCCTGCCGAAGGGGAGCGGTGCCACCGGGGCCGAGACGACGACGAAGCTCCACAGGCCGTGGGCTCGCGCGGCTCGTGCGTGACGTGTCCTCGACCCCCCCGCGGGGCAACCGCAGCCACGCGGTAGGCACGAACGGCCAGCACTCGGGCGCGGGGTCATGGTCGGGGGCAGAGCAGCGTGGCGGTGAGGCTGTCAGCGAGCCACTGCTCGTACCGGTCCTCACTCCATCCGCGTTCGAGGAAGGGCAGGCGGTAGACGTCCGGCGAGATGAGCGTCCACACGCGTCGCGCGCCTCCCCGAGGTCCGAGTCGAGACGGAGGGCGTCCAGTCGAGCGACGCGCGGGGCGGGCCGGAATGACCCAGGCCGGCGCACCGGCGAGGCGCATCACGGCGGTATCACGGGCCGGTTCTGACCCCCGATACGACAACGCACCGGGTCGCTGACCTGCCGGAACACCGGCGCGATGGAGTGTCCGAGGGCCGACACGATACATACGCACACGGTTCCGCACGGGGGGACGAGTGACCCCCGGCATCCGTAGAAATGCTGACGCACGAGCCCCACGGCCCGGCGATTCTTCCGATGTGCCGGAGTCCCCGTCTTCCTAGCGTCCTGGTGGACGGAAGAAGCCACAACGCAGGAGGCCGACATGAGCCAGCACCCGCACGTGACCACGGTGGACCGGATGACCAAGGCTGTCCTCGGCGGGGACGCAGAGACGCTCGGGACGATCCTCAGCAACGACTTCCGGTTCCACTACCGGGGGCCATATCCGAAGCCGGGGGACTACACCGGCCCAGATGGGTTGCTGGAGGTGATCGGGGAGATCGTCAAGGCGACGAAGGGCGACATCGACCTGGAGCAGCAGTTCTGCGTGGCCACCGACGGGTGGGTGGCGGAGTGGGAACACGCGGTTCTGGGCCGCGAGGGCCGTCACCTGGAGTCGGACAACGCGTTCGTCTACCGCTTCGACAGGGACCGGATCGCCGAGATGTGGATGTTCATCGGTGCGCCACCGGGCAGTGAGGCGTTCTTCGTCTAGGGCAGTGGAGAGTGTGCCGGCCTGGGGGCTCTGGTCTTGCCCCCAGGCTGAGGCGACACTGTGCGCATGCGACAGCCATCCGGCTCGAGCACGGGCCCCTCGCCGGATTGGGACGACACCTACCGCGATCTCTCGGCCGCCGTGGCTGACCGCGAGCCATCCGTCGACGACCTCGACAGGTTGGCCACGGCGGCGTATCTGACGGGTCGCGACGAGGAAGGCTTCGACGTCTGGGGGCGAGCGCACCGCGCCTGCCTCGACGCAGGAGACCTTCCCCGTGCCGCGTGGTTCGGGATCCGTCTCGGTCTGTGCCTCGGATTCAAGGGTGACCTCGCCCGCGCCCGCGGATGGGTCGACCGCACCCAGCACCTACTCGAGCAGGAGAAGGTCGAGTGCGTGGAGCAGGGTTACCTGGAGCACGCGGCGGCGATGTGCCGAATCCTCGAAACCGGTGACGTGACCGGCGCCCACGGCGGCTTCGTCCGGGCACTGAAGACGGCGACCGGCTTCGAGGACCGGGAGCTGGACACGCTGGCCCGCATCGGTCTGGGTCGGTGTCGCATCTACCTCGGCGAGATCGCGGAGGGGCTGGCTCTGCTGGACGAGGCGATGGTGGCGGTCGAGGGCCGCGAGATCTCGACGGTAGCCGTGGGCGATTCCTACTGCACGGTCATCGACGCCTGCCGCGAGCTGTTGGACCTGCAACGCTTCGCGGCATGGACCGAGGCTTTCACGGGCTGGTGCGACTCCCAGGTCGGTCTGGCGATCTACGGCGGGCATCGGTCGTTGCACAGGGCCGAACTGCTGTTCTTCAGGGGCGATTGGGTTGCGGCTTCGGCTGAGGCGGACCAGGCCGTCCGCCGACTGGATCAGCCGAGGAACATGCTGACCCTGGGCGGTGCCCACTACGTCCGGGCGGAACTGCGTCGGCTGCAGGGAGACTTCGAGGCCGCCGACCGCGATTACCGCGCCGCGCACGAGCGTGGATGCGAGCCGAATCCCGGCCTGGCACTCCTGCGCCTGGCGCAGGGACGAACCGACGTTGCCGAGGCGGCAATCCGTCGGTTGGAGTGCGAGACGTTGGACGGAATCTCCCGGGCCCGCATGCTCGGCGCGTTCACCGAGATCCTCCTCGCCGCAGGGGATGAGGCAGGTGCTGGCGCGGCCGCCGTCGAGCTGGCCACGGTGGCGAAGGAACACGAGTCGCAGTACCTCACCGGCGTGGCTCGTCACGCACATGCCGCCGTGCTTCTGGTCGGAGGTGAGTCACGTCAAGCCTTGGTTCTCCTGCGTCAGGCGCGGCGCCTCTGGGGCGAGCTGGACACTCCTTACGAGGGAGCCCGAACCCGGGTCCTCCTGGCACAGGCCTGCCGAGACCTCGGTGATCTGGAGACCGCAGACCTCGAGCTCGACGCAGCCCGGGCGACGTTCCTGCAACTGGGTGCGCGACCCGACGCGGCGCAGGTGGAACGCGTGCGGGATCCCTCGGCTGATCGCGCGCCCAGCGCCCTGACCCCCCGGGAGGTCGAGGTGCTGGTCCGTATTGCCAGTGGCGCAACCAACCGCGCCATCGCGCGCGACCTCTTCATCAGCGAGAAAACGGTGGCCAGCCACATCAGCCACATCTTCACCAAGGTCGGCCTGACGTCGCGTGCGGCGGCGACCGCGTTCGCCTACGAGCACCGCTTCCTCGACCGCGGCGGGTCAAGCGTTCGCCAGTCGTGAGGGTGAACCTGCCATCGCGGTCGAAACGAACGAACCCCACGGCCGGAGCCTGACTTCAACGAGCGTTTCTTGACCCTGCAGCCGTCGCCCCTCCGACACTGCTGGACGAGCTCCGATTACGGGAACAGGCTTCGGCCTCGGCAGCCGCGACGCAGAGCACCGGTCACTTCAGGTGCTACGTCGGCGGCCCCAGCGGAAGTACGCGGCAGGACCGAGGAAGTTGACCGCGATGATCAGGGCCCACCGGATCTTGCTCCCGTTCACCTCCTCGGCCGGGCGCCTCGCGAGGTCCGTCCAGGCGGTCGCGGCCAAGGACAGCTGGACGGATCCCAGCACGAGTACCCCGGTCTGCTGCCGCGGTGTCAGGTTGCTCCAGCTGCGTCGCGTCATGGTGGTCCTTGAGTCCTGGTGGTCCTTCCCGGGGCGGATGCCCGGTTGCTCGGTTCCTGCACGGAGCCATCGTCTCGACCGACCTGTGTCGGTGCAGTGCAGCTGATTCTGGTGTCTGGGCCACCGGTCTCAGGTCCCGGACCGCCGGCCCGGGACAGCGAGCACGCGCCGCGCAGGGGGCGCCGTCGTGCCGGCGCTGGCAGTGTGGCCGACATGGCCGATGCCTCTCCCGTCGTCGTGGTGACCGGTGCGAACGGATTGGTCGGCTCGGCGGTGTGCCGGGCGCTTGTCGAGCGGTCAGCGCAGGTGCGCGCCGTCGTCCGCCGCGCCGGCAGCGCGCCTGCGCTCGACGGAGTCACCGAGCACGTCGGCGACTTCGCCGACGAGTCCCTCGCCCGCGCGGTGACCCGCGGGGCCGACGCGGTGGTCACGACGGTCCACCCGATGGGCTTGTCGCGGGAGGTGCAGCACCGGGTAGGCGCCGAGGGCACGCCGGTTCTCGCTCGGGCTGCCCGGGACGCCGGCGTCGCCCGACTCGTGCACGTGTCCACGGCCGGGGTCTACGACCGCTCGGCCGGTGTCGGTGACGTGGCCGAGGACGGTGCCCTCCTGCCAGAGGGGAGCGGCGACTATGCCGACACCAAGAACGCCACCGACACCGCCCTCGCGCAGGTCGGCGGGCTCACGACGGTGCTGGTCCGCCCGCCGGCGATCCTGGGCGCCGGCGACACATCGGTCTGGAACACGCTGCGACCCCGTGAGATCCGCGACGGTGAGCGTCGGGTGAACCCGGCACAGACCTGGCCCTGGGTGCACGTCGACGACCTGGCTGCCCTGATCGCGGACGTCGCCATGGGCGCCGTCGAGACCGCGGACGACCCGGAGCGAGGCCCCGTGGCCGGTGGCACGACCCCGGTCATCGTCGCGGGCGAGCCTGCGACGTGGCGGGACTACGTCGGAACGGTGGCCGACGCGCTGGGCGTCACGCCCGAGTGGACCGACGAGCCGGTCTGGACCGGGCAGCTGCTCACTGCCCGCGCGCGCGGGTGGGGCTGGGCGCCGCGGGTGAGCCTCGCGCAAGCCCTGGACGAGCTGCGGCGGGGTTTGACGACGCACGCGTGACAGCTGCGCGGCCTGCTGCACGGCTTCCGAGGTCCTCGGCAGCAGGACGCCATCGTCGGGCGGGCGCTCCCACGGCGGGCGGGGAGCTGCACGGCGAGGTTCTGGGCCTCACCCAGCCGATGAGGTCGGCGCGGGTCGAAAGCGCGGCGCGCTCGATCGGCGCCGTCCCCGTAGCCGCGGGAAGGTCGCTACATCATGTCGATGCTCTGGCGTTGACCCACGCATGCCCGCTGGCGGGAGGACGCCGGAAACGTAGAGACCGTCGCGTTCTGCGCGGACCGCGGTGAGTGTCCTGGGGCCTTCACTTGTGTCCGAGGGGCGACACGCTACATACGCACACGGCTGGACGCAGCGCAGACGGGCGGCCTCCATCAGCCGTAGGCATCGGCGCGGTGCGAGATGCGGACGACGCGCACCAGCACCTCGTCGTCGTGGATGGAATAGATGACCCGGTACTGGCCCCGCCGGGCCGACCAGTAGCCCTCGAGCTGGAGCCTCAGCGGCTTGCCGACGCGATGCGGATCCTCGGCCAGTGGGCCGTAGAGGAAATCGACGACGGCGGCCGCCACCGCTTCGGGTAGATCTCGTTCGATCGCGCGCTTGGCTGCTGGTGACAGCAGGACGGTGTACCGGGCGGCGCTCACGGACGGCGTTCGGCCAGCGCCGCCCGCACCTGCTCTTCGCCGTATACCTGCCCCTGGGCCATCTGCTGCTCGGCTTCGCGGATGTCGGCGACTGCCTGGCGATCCGAGAGGATCTCCAAGGTCTCCATCAGCGACTCGTAGTCCTCGACGGCGAGGATGACGGCGACCGGGCTCCCGTTCTTGGTCACAGTTACTCGCTCATGTGTGCCGACGACGTCGTCGATCACCTGGCTGAAATGCGCCTTGATCGATGCCAACGAGCGGGTATCCATGACCATTATTCTGGTCACGAAGCCACGTCCGGTCAACCAGCTCGGCAAGGGAATGAATCGCTACCCGACGCGGATCGAAGCTGTCCGCAGGAGGGTCGACGACGGGCAGGATCCATCCTCCCGCGGCCACGTGAAAGCTCCACGTGCCCGACGACGCGTCGCGCATCGCTGCTCGCAGGGCGACGGCCCACGCCTGGTCGTCGTCGGTCGTCTCGGTGTCGCCGGGTCTGGAGAGCGCGAAGGCGAGATGGCCGTCGGCCACGTCAGCGTGCTCGACGAACACACCGTGGAGCTGCCCGACGACTGCAATCACTTTCGGCGTGGGGCGCAGAGCTACGCCATCGAGCGACAGAACTCGGGCCACCATGCGGCCGCGGCCGTCCAGCCACATCAGCGACAGGCGTCGAGGGCCGGCACCCGTTCCGGCTTCGGACAGGACTTCTGCCCACCAGACGCTCAATTCGGCGGCGGACGCGATGGAGGTTGCAGAGCGGGGCGACGACATGCCGGCAGCTTGGACGACAGCAGGGACGATCCGGGCGCTGATCCACAAGCGGCCCTGAAGCTTGGAGGTCCTGTGGATAGTGCGCCCGTCCCGGTGCGACTCCTGAGACGAACGAAGTCCCGAGACACCCGTGCAGGGTGTCTCGGGACTTCGAGGTCAGTGTCCGAGGGGCGACACGCCACATACGCACACGGTTACGGCGGATAGGCACGGGCGTCGACGGCCTCGCCGCCTTGGGGCCGAGAGACGAGGCACAAGGCGGCAGTCTCCACAGCAGCCCGGGTCTTGTCGACGGTCTCCGGGGAGTCGAAAGTTGACCCCGGCCGGTTCGTGCGTTCGGCGAGGGCATCGGGTCCGCGACCGTTGACGTGCAGCCATTCGAACGGGGTCCACGTCCACACGGCAGAGGGCTGCTCTCGATGAGCGAATACCAGTACTACGAGTTCGTGGCGATCGACCAGCCGCTGTCCGCTGGCGAGCAGGCTGAGCTGCGTGCCATCTCGACGCGGGCCCTGATCACGCCGACCAGCTTCGTCAACCACTACGAGTGGGGTGACCTGAAGGCCGATCCGCGCCGGCTGGTCGAGCGCTACTTCGACGCGTTTCTGTACCTGGCCAACTGGGGGACGCACCGGCTGATGTTCCGACTGCCCACCGAGGTGCTCGGCCCCTCTGCCACGGCCGTGGCGGAGCAGTACCTGGTCGGCGACTGCTCGGCCGCATGGACGACCGGCGGGTACGTCGTCATCGACCTGTTCGCCGAGGACGAAGGCGGTGAGTACGACGAGGAGTGGCTGGACGCCTCCGGCCCGCTGGCCTCGATCGTCCCGGTCCGTGCCGAGGTGATGGCCGGGGACTTCCGGCTGCTCTACCTGGCCTGGCTGCTCGCCGTCCAGAATCGCAAGGTCGACGAGGACGCAGTCGAACCCCCCGTTCCCGCCGGCCTCGCTCAGTTGAGCGCAGCCCTCCGTTCGGTAGCCGAGTACTTGCGCATCGACCTGGATCTGGTCGCCGTCGCAGCAGAGCGCAGCGCGCCACTCAATGCCGACGACACGCTCACTGAGCTGCCCGGCTGGTTGGCGCAGCTACCGGCGGAGAGCAAGGACGCACTTCTACTGCGGGTCGCCAGAGGCGACGGGGCAAGGGTCCGCGCCGAGCTGTTGGCCGGCTGTCGGCGGGCGGCCGGGCCGGTCGAGAGCGGCGACGGCTCCGGTCGGTGCGCGGAGTATCTGCTGACGAAGGCCCGGCAGCTCCGGGAAGACCGGCAGCGTGTGGGCAGGGAGCACTCCCAGCGACGGGCGGAGGAGCGCCGTCGCGCCGCTGAGCGAGCCCGCGAGAACCATCTGAGCGAACTCGCGGGGCGGCAGGGTCAGGCCTGGCGTGACGTCGTCGAGCTCGTCGAGCGACGTACGGCGGCCGACTACGACGCGGCGGCTGGACTGCTCTACGAACTGGCTGAGGTCTGCCGTCGCGAGGGTACGAGCGAGGCGTTCGCCGACCGGGTCCAGCAGCTGCGCCAGGAGCAGCGCCGCAAGATCTCGTTCATCCAGCGGCTCGACCGCCTCGGCATGGTGTGACCCGACGCCGCATACCTCCGCGGCTCGGCCGTGTTGCTGGTCACGGCCTGGCCTGGGCGGCTGCTCACCTGACGAGGCGGCGCGGGTCCGGAAAGCCGAGGCTGACGTAGCCTGGGGCGCGCTTGGCCAGTGACGAAGCGAGGACGCCGGTCGCGACGTCGTGGTAGTCGTGGACCTCGGCGGTGGTCTTGCCGGGGAACGGGCGAAGGATGCGGCCGGCGTACTGCACCAGGCGGCCCTTGAAGGCGACCGGTGCGGCTAGGAAGAGGGTGTCGAGCGCCGGGCAGTCGAAGCCCTCGCCGACGTACGGGCCGGTGGCGACGACGAGTAGTGGCGGCCCGTCCGGCCGCGGCTCGAGACGAGCGAGGGCGGCAGCCCGCGACTTCACGCCCATTCCACCGCGCAGCACCACGGGTTCGTGTCCTCGCTCGACGAGCGCGGCAACCAGATGGTCCAGGTGCCCGGTCCACTGGGTGAGCACCAGGCAGTGCCGGCCCTGCGCCAGAGCCTCACCCAGGTCGTGCATCGCCACGAAAGCCTGC
>DAIUDS010000085.1:0-9788 GCA_036845485.1 Jiangellaceae bacterium | reverse complement strand
CGCGAGGTCCGCGCCACGGCGAACCGGCTGGCGAACTTCGACGACGCGAACCTCCGGCGCTCGGCCCAGGCCGCGGTGGCGGCCGGTGCTCGGGTCGAGCGAGCACTGGAGATCCTGGCCGACGACGTGCCCGAGCACCTACGGGTGGCGGGCCTGCTGCGCCTCGAGCACAAGCAGGCCAGCCTGGAGGAGCTCGGCCAGCTCTCCGATCCGCCAATGACCAAGGACGCCGTCGCGGGTCGGATCCGGCGTCTGCTGGCCATGGCCGACCGCAAGGCGGCCGAGAACGGCATCCCGGGGACGGATGCCAACCTGACGCCGGACATGCTGGTTCCGTAGCCGCGTGCCGGGTTCCCTGACCGCCCCTGGGCCGTCAGCGCCGGACTGGCATGCCATAGGGTCGGTCGCGGGTCCACGACGAGGTGGCAAACCGCCCCCATCGCGGGTACGGACAACGACCGGCGCCGAGCGCCGAGACGTAAAGGAGTCTCGAGTCCCCATGACCATCCGTGTAGGCATCAACGGTTTCGGACGCATCGGCCGGAACTTCTACCGTGCGGTGCTCGCCCAGGGTGCCGATGACATCGAGCTGGTCGGCGTCAACGACCTGACCGACAACAAGAGCCTGGCCCATCTGCTCAAGTACGACTCGATCCTCGGCCGGCTCGACGCCGAGGTCGGCCATGCCGGCGACGAGATCACCGTCGCGGGGCACAGCTTCAAGTCGCTCGAGGAGCGCGACCCGGCGAAGCTGCCCTGGGGCGAACTGGGTGCCGACATCGTGATCGAGTCGACCGGCTTCTTCACGGACGCGACAAAGGCCAGGGCACACGTCGAGGGTGGTGCCAAGAAGGTGATCATCTCGGCACCGGCCAAGAACGAGGACATCACCGTGGTGATGGGCGTCAACCACGACAGCTACGACCCGGCCGCACACACGATCATCTCGAATGCGTCCTGCACGACGAACTGCCTCGCGCCGCTCGCCAAGGCCATCAACGACGCGTTCGGCATCCAGCGCGGGCTGATGACCACGGTGCACGCGTACACCGCGGACCAGAACCTGCAGGACGGCCCACATCGGGACCTTCGGCGGGCCCGGGCCGCCGCTCTCAACATCGTCCCGACCAGCACCGGTGCCGCGAAGGCGATCGGCCTGGTGCTGCCGGAGCTCAAGGGCAAGCTCGACGGCTTCGCGCTGCGAGTGCCGACGCCGACCGGGTCGGCCACGGACCTGACCGTGACCGTCAGCCGCGAGGTGAGCGTCGACGAGGTCAACGCCGCCATGAGGGCCGCGGCCGACGGTCCGCTGAAGGGCTACCTGACCTACACCGAGGACCCGATCGTCTCGTCCGACATCGTGACCGACCCGTCGTCGTGCATCTTCGACGCCGGGCTCACCCGCACGATCGGCGACCAGGTGAAGGTCGTGGGCTGGTACGACAACGAGTGGGGGTTCTCCAACCGGCTGATCGACCTGGTCCGCCACGTCGGCGCGTCGCTCTGACCGATGCGGACGATAGACGACCTGGGTGACCTGCGCGGCAAACGGGTCCTGCTCCGCTCGGACCTGAACGTTCCTCTGGAGGACGGCCAGGTCGCCGACGACGGCCGGATCCGCGCCAGCGTGCCGACGATCACCCGGCTGTCCGGTGTCGGTGCGCGCGTCATCGTCATGGCGCACCTGGGCCGGCCGGGCGGCAAGCCAGATCCCCGGTTCTCGCTGCAGCCGGTGTTCGAGCGTCTGGCCGCACTGTTGCCGGGGCGCGACGTTCGATTCGCCGACGACCCGGCGGGCGCGAGCGCGAAGGCTGCTGTCGAGGCTCTGCCGGATGGCGGCGTGGCACTGCTGGAGAACCTGCGCTTCGATCCGCGTGAGACGTCGAAGGACGACGCCGAGCGGGGCGCCCTGGCGGATGCGCTGGCAGTGTTTGCGGATGTCTTCGTCTCCGACGGGTTCGGCGTGGTCCACCGCAAGCAAGCCAGCGTCTACGACATCGCGCAGCGTCTGCCGCATGCCGCCGGCGATCTCGTGCTGGCCGAGGTGCGTGCCTTCGCGAAGGTGCTGGACGAGCCGGACCGACCGTACGTCGTGGTCCTGGGCGGCTCGAAGGTGTCGGACAAGCTCGCAGTGATCGACAACCTGCTCGGCAAGGTGGACAGGCTGCTGGTCGGCGGTGGAATGTGCTTCACGTTCCTCAAGGCTCAGGGCCACGAGGTCGGCGGATCGCTGTTGGAGGAGGACCAGGTCGACACCGTGCGCGGCTTCGTCGATCGCGCCGCCCAGTCCGGTGTCGACCTCGTGCTTCCTGTCGACATCGTGGTCGCACCCGATGTGACCGAGGATGCGCCGACCGACGTCGTGTCCGCCGCCGCCATACCGGGCGACCAGAAGGGCCTCGACATCGGGCCTGCCACGGTGCGGGTCTTCCGGGACAAGCTCGCCGACGCACGGACCGTTGTGTGGAACGGCCCCATGGGCGTGTTCGAGCTGTCCCCGTTCGCCACGGGTACCCGCGAGATCGCCGCGGCCGTCGCCGCGATCGACGGCACCAGCGTGGTCGGAGGCGGCGACTCCGCTGCGGCGATTCGCCAGCTCGGGCTCGACGAGTCGTCGTTCACCCACATCTCGACCGGCGGCGGAGCCAGCCTCGAGCTGCTCGAGGGCAAGACGCTGCCGGGCCTCGCTGTCCTGGAGGACTAGATGGCCACTGCGACCCGCCAGCCGCTGATGGCCGGGAACTGGAAGGAGAACCTCAACCACCTCGAAGCGATCGCGCTGGTGCAGAAGCTCGCCTTCTCGCTGACCGACGACGACCTCGATGCGGTCGAGGTGGCCGTGCTGCCCCCGTTCACCGACATCCGTTCGGTCCAGACGATGGTCGACGGCGACAAGCTGCGGATCCGCTACGGCGCGCAGGACGTGTCCCAGCACGATGCCGGAGCACATACCGGAGAGATCTCCGGGGCGATGCTCGCCAAGCTGGGCTGTACGTACACGATCGTGGCCCACTCGGAACGGCGTCAGTTCCACCACGAGGATGACACCGTCGCGAACATCAAGGTTCGGGCCGCGTTCCGGCACGGCCTGGTGCCGATCCTGTGCGTGGGCGAGGGGCTCGACGTCCGGCGTGAGGGCCGTCACGTCGAACACACGCTCACCCAACTCGACGCGGGCTTGCACCAGATTCCGGTCGAGCACGCGGCGCAGATCGTCATCGCCTACGAACCGGTGTGGGCCATCGGCACCGGCGAGGTCGCCACGCCCGAGGACGCCCAGCAGGTGTGTTCGGCGATCCGCGCTCGGATCGCCGAGCTCTACGCCTCCGACGCGGCGGACGGCGTACGGATCCTGTACGGCGGATCGGTCAAGGCCTCGAACATCGGCCCGATCATGGAGCAGCCCGACGTCGACGGGGCCCTGGTGGGTGGTGCGAGCCTCGAGGCCGACGAGTTCGCGGTGATCTGCCGCTACCGGGACCATCCACCGCGATGATCCGGCCGCCCGGGTACGATCGGACGGCGCCGGGTCGGGACTTCGGACTGTGACCGCGTACTCTTGTCCTGCGCCTGCCGGCTGAGGCGGCCGACCGGAAGGAACTGCTCACCACAGTGAAGATCGTACTTACGCTGCTGCTCGTCATCACCAGTCTGTTGATGGTGGTACTCATCCTCCTGCACAAGGGCAAGGGCGGCGGGCTGTCGGACATGTTCGGTGGGGGAGTCTCGTCGTCCCTCGGTGGATCCTCGATCGCCGAGCGGAACCTCGACCGGATCACGCTCGCCATCGGAATCCTGTGGGCGGCCAGCATCATCGGGCTCGGGCTCATCGCCAAGACCACCGTCTGACCGTTCCCCGCACGTCCTACGAGGGAGTCTCACCCGTGGCAAGTGGCAATGCCATCCGCGGCAGCCGCGTCGGCGCCGGCCCCATGGGCGAAGCCGAACGCGGCGAGTCCGCTCCGCGGCATCGCGTGACGTTCTACTGCGCCCAAGGACACGAGACCGCGACGAGCTTCGCGGCGGAGGCGGTGATCCCCGAGTCGTGGGACTGCCCGCGCTGCGGGCTGCCGGCCAGCCGCGACCGTGAGAACCCGCCCCCGGCGCCCCGCAACGAGCCGTACAAGACGCACCTGGCTTATGTGAAGGAGCGACGCAGCGAGGCCGACGGCGCGGCCATCCTCGAAGAGGCCCTGCAAGGCCTGCGAAGGGTCCGCGGCAGCTAAGGCTCGGACACAGGCAGGTCGTCAGCGTGGGGCTGGGGTACGTAGACGACGACGGTTCCGCACGCCACATCGATCAGGCCGCGGCGGCGGGCGTCGACGAGCACGAGCACCATACCGAGAAGCCAGATCGGCGCGAACGCGAGACCGAACACGGTTCGCAGGATCGACCGCGCAAGACCAAGCGGCTCGCCGCCGCCGTTCCGCACCGCAACACCCATCGCCATTCCACCGGGCGTCTGGCCGACGATCCACCAGGATGCGGAGAAGTAGACGACGGGGAGCAGGCCGATGGCGACACCCACGACCGGCCCGACCCACCCGGGGGTTTCCCGGATCATCATCTGCGATCCGCCCACCGCAAGCCCGACAGCGACGGCGGCACCAGCCGCTACGGCCGCGATGTCGATTGCCAGGGCGACCAGCCTGGAGACCAGGCCGGCGTAGGCCTCATGGGGAAGGCTCATGGCGAGCGAGCATTCCGAACAGCCGGTGGACCCTCGCCTCCAGACGAGCGTCGGCGCCCGCACTTCGATGGCGCACTTCTCGCGCCGCGTCGCTGAGGGCACCATGAGCCTGTTCGACGGCCAACTCGCGGACCTTCGGGTCGATGACGAGGTCATCGATGATGGTTGGGAGCACCTCGCCACGCACCCACGCCATTCCGCTGTCCGACTGCGCTCGCAGGAAGGCGAGCGCGTCGGCGCGTGCGGCGTCGGCGACCAACCGGCCACGTACCACGGTCACATCCGCTCGATTGGCCAGCGCGAACCCGGCTCGCCTGACCGGCGCCGTCGCTCGTGCCACTCCAGGTTGCTCCAGGAAGATCCGGCCGGCCCACACCGCGCTCGAGGCAGGTCGCCGTCCGAGAGCCACGGCGCGTTGCGCGGCCGCTCCGGCCGCTCTGCGGGCCGCCGAAACCGCGGCGTCGCCCATACCGATCGCGAACGCTCCCACCGCGCCGACCGGCGGCGGGGTACGGACGCCCAGGTCGGCCCGGATACGCTCAGCCAGTAGGAGGGCCAACCCCAAGGGCACGCGTGCTGCCTCGACCACGACGGAAAGCTTCGCAGCCCACACGGTGTACGACATCACCTACTACGGGTGAGACCGTCCGGGCACGATCAGCCGGACTCGTTCGCGTCAGTCCGGGAGTTGACGCATCTCGATGACCGTAACCCCGAGCTCGTCGAACCGCGCGAGCAGGCCGCGCAGATGAGCCTTGTCGCGGATCGGACCGAACAGGGCGGTGCCACCCGTTGGGGCCTCGGCGGCCTCGAGTTCGGGGAACGCGGCTCGGACGGTCTCGGAGACCCGGTCCCGGAGGAGAAACTCGTATCGCACCTGGACGACACCTCCAGCTTGCCTCGAGCCACGCACATCTCGAGTTTCCGTGCCGCCGCGGGTGAATGCCTCACCCGGCCGGGGTGAGACGGGCGGAGTTCCATGACCTAGCCGGAAACGATCTCTGTGCGATACCGTGCCCGGGTGGTGGCCGCTCCGTCGGGGGCGCGAGCAACGGTCCCTCAAGCGAAGTTGCAGGTGCCGCGCCTGACCGAGGGCGTGGTCCTTCGGAACCGCTTGCTCGACGCCATGGCCACCGACGAGAGCGGCGTGGTGCAGGTGATCTCCGTGGTCGCACCTGCCGGTTCGGGCAAGACCATCCTCATGTCCCAGCGCTCCGCCGAGCTGACCCGGGCTGGACGCCCGGTGGCTTGGGTGTCGCTCGACGGGGGCGACAACGACCCGTTCGTTCTCTGGTCGGCCATCCTGCTCGCGACGGCGAGGGTTGCAGATCACGGCGACGTGAGCGCCGCACTCCGTGGCCTGAGCCCGCCGGTGCGGGCCAGCGACACAGCCTTCGTGACGGCCTACGTGGATGCGTTCAACGTCTCTTCGGCCGCGCTCTGGCTGGTGCTGGACGACGTGCATCTGATCAACCCTGGGCCGGCGCTGGACAGCCTCGCAGCACTGCTTCGTAACATGCCGCCGCACCTTCGGATCATGGTGGGCGCGCGTCACGACCCTCCGCTCCTGCTGCCGCGTTTGTTGATGGAGGGACGCGCGGCCGAGATCCGGTTCATGGAGTTGGCCTTCGACCGCCGCGAGACCAACGAGTTGCTGGCCCGCCACGACGTCCGGTTGGCCGAGTTGGCACTCACCGAGAGCGTCGGTGCGGCGGTCGTGGTACTGATCTTCTTCATCCTGTACCAGCAGGTCGAGAACCTCGTGATCGGACCGCGTGCTTCGCCTCTGCCGTCTTCCTGAGGCCCATGACCGTCTTCCTGGCGGTGCTCTTCGGCGGGACCGTGGGCGGGTTCGTCGGGGCGATCGTCGCACTTCCGATCGCAGCAGCGTTGAAGGTGGTGTTCCGTTATGTCTTCCGCGGCCAGCTCGCCGTCATCGATGGTCGCGCGGTGCCTGAGTCGGTCGCACCGCCGTCGCCGCAGCCACGGCGCAGTTGACACCAAAGCGCAGTCGGCGGACCCCCGGTCCGCTCGACGACGGCCGACCCGATGATGCCGACGCCTGAGCCAGCGGCGTCATGACATCCGGTGGTGCCTCGCCGGGCTTCACCCGGTTCGGGTGACGACCCATGCGCCTGCGCCACCCGATCATGGCGACCAACTCGTCGTCGGAACAGGGAGCCAAAGCTCCGCGAGGCGTTCCACACGAGTGAACGCAGCCAGACGTCGCGAGTGCGGCGTTCGATCGGGAAGGGAAGAGTTTCATGATGTCTCGCGCGGGGACAACGTTCACCGGATGGGTCGGCTGGGTCTGGTTCGCCGGAATCATGCTCATCACCATCGGGCTGTTCGACATCTTCCAGGGGATCGTCGCGCTGATCAACGACGACTTCGCCGTGCTCGTGGAGGACGGTGTACTGGTCGTCGACCTCACCACCTGGGGATGGGTACACATCATCATCGGTGCCGTGCTGGTGCTGGCGGGCGCCGGCGTGCTCAGCGGCTCGGTGTGGGGGGCGGAGTTTGGGTGTGATCGTGGCGATCCTCAATGCGCTCGCCCAGTTGACGATCATGCCGGCGTATCCGATCTGGGCGCTCATCATCATCGCGCTCGACGTCATCGTCATCTACGCCCTCGTCGTGCACGGGAGGGAAGCCGCTGCGGTGTGACCGGGCCACTCCTGCGGCCACCCGAGCGTCAACGTCAACCCGGCCGTCGCCGCGTTCGTACGCGGCGACGGCCGGGTGAGCTTGCTGCGGTGGCCTTCGTTCCCGGCCTCCGCAGCGGCGGGCCTACTGGTCGAGCCGGACCGTGGCCAGTCCCCAGATCACGAAGATGCAGAGCGCGATGATGAGCAGCGACCAGATCGGGTAGTACGGGATCCAGAGGAAGTTGGCGATCGCCGCCAGCACGGCCAGGAAGATGCCGAGCGCTCTGGCGGCCACGTTGCCGGAGAAGATGAACAGACCGGCGAGGGCCACAACGGCCCCGAGGATGAGGTGGATCCATCCCCACGTCGTGACGTCGAACTTGAACGTGTAATCGGAGACGCGGACGTAGAACTCGTCGTCGACCAACGCGACCAGGCCCTGGATGAACTGGAAGATCCCGACCATGAGCATCAGGGAGCCGGCAAAGACCGTGGCGACGGCGGCCCCAGGGCGGCGGGAAAGGGAGTCGTCGGACATGAAATCCTCCTCGAGCGGGTTGGCGATGGAGCAGATGGACGCCGTGGCGGTGCCCGGTCAGGCCGGCCCGACCGGGCTGGTGTTCCGCACCCGGGTGACGTCAGCCTCTACCGCCTTTCCCACCGAGCGCAGTGCGAAGGCACCGAAGATCTCGGTGAAGCCGTAGAGGAGCAGGTAGAAACCGATCACGTTGACCAGGAGCAGCACCTCACGCCCAGGCGAGCCGATCGCCCACGCGCCGAGGATGAAGAGCAGGGCGCCCAGCAGGATGCGCATCCACCACCAGTCGTGCTTCGGGCCGAGGAAGGCGTCCACCACGGTGAGGATGCCCGCCAGCACCAGGTACCAGGCGACGAACACGGCCACCACGTACAGCGTGCGATCGGGCCACACGAACGCGGCGATGCCGGCGATGATCGCGAGCACGGCGCCGAGGTAGAACAACCACTGCCAGCTCTCGGCTCGGCGCGCCGCGAGGAACTGGGTCAGACCGCCGAAGATGAACGTGATGCCGGCCAGGATCGCGAGGGACGTGACCGACCCCGGACGCAGGCTCAGCACGAACAGGCCGTAGACCACTGCCACGAGGCCGGCGACCAGGCCCAGCCACCACAATCGCGCCATCTCACGCAGCGGCTCGTCGTCGTAGACGGTGGACATCGGACCCCCTCGGTCGAGGTTGGTTTCCTCATCGCAAAAGAAGATCGCATCGGACCCGGCAGATCGACATCACCCGTTGTGGGTGAACCGACACGGCGAGGTGGCGTTGGCGGCACGGCGTCTAGGGAGAGGCGATGCGCTCGAGGCCGGGCGGCAGCTGAGCGGCTGCCGCCCGGTCGAGCAGCCACAACGTGCGCTGGCGGCCCTTCGCGCCCGCGGCGGGGACCTGCACCTGGCCGGCTCCGGAGAGCGCCATCCGAACCGCTGCGGCCTTGTCGTCGCCGGCGACGACGAACCACACCTCCGAGGCGGCCCTGATCGCGGGCAATGTCACCGAGAGCCGGATCGGTGGCGGCTTCGGCGCGCCGCGGACCGCGACCACCGTCTGTTCCTCCTCGTAGAGGGCCGGTTGGTCGGGGAACAGCGATGCGACGTGGCCGTCCGGGCCCACCCCGAGGAGCACGACGTCGAAGCCCGGGACGTCGGCATGGTCCTCCGGCCGGGCGGCATCGGCGAGTTCGGCAGCGTAGTGCCGGGCGGCGGCCTCGGGGTCGTCGGCGAGCCGGCCGTCGGCAGCCGGCATCGGGTGCACCCTGACCGGGTCGACCGGCATGGTGTCCAGCAGCGCGGCACGGGCCTGCGTCTCGTTGCGCTCCTCGTGCCCGGACGGCAGGAACCGCTCGTCGCCCCACCAGACGTCGAGACGGGCCCAGTCGACGGCCGCGTGGGCCGGTGAGGCGGCGATCGCCGCCAGCGTCGCAGTGCCGATGCGCCCGCCGGTCAGCACCACCGACGCCGTCTCGCGCGCGGCCTGGACATCTGCGATCCGGGTCACGAGGCGAGCCGCCACGGCCTGGGCGAGCACGTCGGCGTCGTGGTGCACGACCACGACGGGCGTGGTCATCGTCCGGCCACCGCAGGCTTCGCCGGAGCTCCGACCCGCGTGGTGCGGCCAGTCGTTCGCAGCCTCTCCAGGCCGTCGGAGAGCACGTCGCCGTAGACCTCGTCGGGGTCCAGGCGCCGGAGCTCCTCGGCCAGGCAGTCGCGGTCGAGTCGCTTCGGCAGGGCAACCCGCCGCTCGTCGCGTCCGGGCACGGACAGCGTCGCGATGTCCTCGCCGGGCCGGTCGAGCACGAGAGGGCCCGACGCGCGTTCGAGGCGGACGCTGACGAGTCCGTCGACACCGCTCGCCTTGGTGCGGGTGACCGGACAACGCAGGGAGAGGGCGAGCCAGCCGGCGAGCAGGTCG
>DAIUDS010000084.1:0-9794 GCA_036845485.1 Jiangellaceae bacterium | reverse complement strand
GCGCCTTCGGCCACGATCCGGATGACCGCGTCGGCCTCCAACCGGGCGACCCGCCGGGCGAAGGTCGCCAGGTCGGCGGCTGCAGCGGGATGCTGCGGTACCAGGAGCGTCACGGTTCGAGGAACGTCGTCAGGGCGGAACGCTCCGCCTCGCTGAGCGGGCGGGGCGTCTGTGCCATGGCGTCGTACGCAACCAGGGCACCCGTGGCACGTGCGAACACGACGGTGCCGTCGCGCACGTCGTAGGCGACGTCATACGACGACGTGCCGATCCGGGTCACCCACACCTCGACGTGGATCGGTTCGGTCCTGAACGGCACAGGCAGGACGTAGTCGATGGACTGGTGAGCGACGACGGCGCCCTCGTGCGGCTCCAGCGCCCCGGCCAGATGCCGGTGCGCGAAGTCGATCCGAGCCTCCTGCAGGTACTCGGCGAAGGTCACGTTGTTGACATGGCCGTAGGAGTCGAGGTCGTCGAACCGCACGGCGCACTTGAAGACGTGGCGCATCAGGCAGCCCTTCGCGGCGCCGGGCCGTCCGGTTCGTAGAACGTCTCGAGCACTGCGCGCTCCTCCGCGGCGACCCGCCGCGGCTGTCCGTCGGCCAGGTTGTAGGGCACCAGGACTGACGAGGCCACCGCGTACACGGTGCGCTCCCCCGACGGCGACTCGTCCAGCACCTCGTACCCCAGCGTGAACGAGGCTGCTCGGACATCGGCGACCCACGTCTCCACCCGCACCGGAGCCGGCCGGAAGTGCAGCGGGGCCCGGTACCCGATCTCGTGCCGGGAGACCACGACACCGCCGGCCAGCTTCTCGGCTCCGTTCCGGGCGGCGTGCACGAAGAGCATGTCCACGCGTGCCTCCTGCAGGTACCGCAGGTAGACGACATTGTTGACATGGCCGAGCGCATCGAGATCGGCCCAGCGGAGCGGGACATGTGTGACGTGGCGGGGCACCGGCCCATCCTGCCGCACACGCGGGCCGGAGTCGGCGCCGGTGACGGTTCGTGCCGTGGGCCCTAGTCGCGGGTGAGCTTGCGGTAGGTCACGCGGTGCGGGCGGGTGGCGTCGGCTCCGAGGCGCTCGACCTTGTTCTTCTCGTAGGAATCGAAGTTGCCCTCGTACCAGAACCACGTCGAGGGGTCTTCGTCGTCGCCCTCCCACGCCAGGATGTGCGTGGCGACGCGGTCGAGGAACCATCGGTCGTGGGAGGTGATGACGGCGCACCCGGGGAACTCCAGCAGGGCGTTCTCCAGCGATTGCAGTGTCTCGACGTCGAGGTCGTTGGTCGGCTCGTCGAGCAGGATCAGGTTGCCGCCCTGCTTGAGCGTCAGCGCAAGGTTGAGCCGGTTGCGTTCTCCGCCGGACAGGATGCCTGCGGGCTTCTGCTGATCGGGCCCCTTGAAGCCGAAGGCCGCCACGTACGCGCGGCTCGGCATCTCCACCTGGCCGACCTTGATGTGGTCCAGGCCGTCGGAGACCACCTGCCACACGTTCTTCACCGGGTCGATGCCGGCCCTGCTCTGGTCGACGTAGGACAGCCGGACGGTCTCGCCGATCCGCAACGTGCCGGCATCGGGCTGTTCGTCACCGATGATCATCTTGAACAGCGTCGTCTTGCCGACGCCGTTCGGGCCGATGACGCCGACGATCCCGTTGCGTGGCAGGGAGAACGACATGTCGTGAATGAGGATCCGGTCGCCGAAGCCCTTGGCGAGGCCCACGGCCTCGACCACCACGTTGCCCAGCCGCGGGCCGGGCGGGATCTGGATCTCCTCGAAGTCGAGCTTGCGAGCCTTCTCCGCCTCGGTGGCCATCTCCTCGTAGCGCTCGAGGCGGGCGCGCTGCTTGGTCTGGCGGCCCTTGGCGTTCGAGCGGACCCATTCGAGCTCCTCGCGCAGCCGCCGCTGCCGCTTGGCGTCCTTGGCGCCCTCGACCTTGAGCCGGGCGGCCTTGGTCTCCAGGTAGATGGAGTAGTTGCCCTCATAGGGGTAGGCCCGGCCGCGGTCGAGCTCGAGGATCCACTCGGCGACGTTGTCGAGGAAGTACCGGTCGTGGGTGACGGCGACGACGCAGCCGGGGTACTTCTCGAGGTGCTGCTCGAGCCACTGGACGCTCTCGGCGTCGAGGTGATTGGTGGGCTCGTCGAGCAGGAGCAGGTCCGGCTGTTGGAGCAGCAGCTTGCACAGCGCGACGCGCCGCCGCTCGCCGCCGGAGAGTACGGAAACGTCGGCGTCGCCCGGGGGGCAGCGCAGCGCGTCCATGGCCTGCTCGAGCTGGGAGTCGAGATCCCACGCGCCCCGGTGGTCCAGCTGTTCCTGCAGCCTGCCCATCTCGTTCAGCAGCTCGTCGGAGTACTCGACCGCCATCTTCTCGGCGATCTCGTTGAAGCGTTCGAGCATCGCCTTGGTCTCGGCGACGCCTTCCTCGACGTTGCCGAGCACGGTCTTGTCCTCGTTCAGCGGCGGTTCCTGCTGGAGCATGCCGACGGTGTAGCCCGGGCTGAGCGTGGCGTCGCCGTTGGACGGCTGGTCGAGGCCGGCCATGATCCGGAGCACACTCGACTTACCGGCGCCGTTCGGCCCGACGACGCCGATCTTGGCTCCGGGCAGGAAGTGGAGGGTGACGTCGTCGAGGACGACCTTGTCGCCGTGCGCCTTGCGCGCCTTGCGCATCGAGTAGATGAACTCCGCCATAGCGCGGCCCAGCCTACGGCGTCGTCGACCCCGGCCCGAAATCCGGCGGTCCCTCGTCTGGCGCTCAGGCGGCTTGTTCGCGTGTCCCGCCTCCCGCACCCAACACGCTCGGCCGAGGGTCGTCGGGCTCGGCCCCGGGATGGTCGTCGGGCTCGGGCATCTCGCCGGCAGCTCGGGACTGCTCCTCGACGAGGAGCTCCATCCGCATCGCCGTCGCGAGCTGAGCCTCGTCGCCCTGCTCGACCCGCTCCCGCCTGACCCTGGTGAACTCGGTCGTGCCGCGGACAAGGTCGTGGCCGACGGTCATCGCGTCGACTTCGGCGTCACGGCCGACGCGGCCGTCGTCGTTCCTCCAGTCACGGATCCGCAACCGTCCGAAGACGACGACCGGATCGCCCTTGTGCAGCGACTTCTCGCAGTGCTCGGCCAGGGTGCGCCAGCACGTGACGCTGTAGAAAGACGTTGGCCCGTCGCCCCACCGGCCGGTGTTCCGGTCGATGCGGCGCGGTGTCTGGGCGAACCGGAAGGTGGTGATCGCCGTGCCGCGTTCGGACGTGATGGTTCGGACGTCGCTGGCGATGTTGCCGACCAGGGTGACGATTGCCTCGCTCATCGGGGCGCCTCCTGCGCTCTCAAGCTGGTGTGTGGACGGCGACGAGCGTGCTCAGGTCAGGTATGCCGAGGCGACGGGCGGACCAGCGCTTGTGGACGGCCGGGACGCACCGGGTCCAGCTGTGGAAGGCCGACCCGCGACTGCCGTCAGCCTTTGGCAACCCTGGCGGCCGCCACGAACGACCGGAGCCGGTCGAGCTCTGCGTTGACCGGTGCGATGACGATCTCGTCCGTGGCCGTTCCCACGGCGTCGCGAAGCCGGCGACGCACCGACTCAGCACGACGCCGGCCGCCGACGCCCGCCGCAAACCTGCTGATGACGGCGAGGACGACGCCCACGATCGCGCCGCCGAGGAGCAGCAGGGTCGGCAACGGCAGCGTGCCCCACTCGGGGGTGGGAATCTCGGGCAGCCGGAGCCAAGCCACGACGGCCAAAGCCAGCAGCCACAGCCCACCTACCAGTAGAGCCGCGAACGCCAGCCACTGCACGGCACCGACGGCGGACCACCAGCGCGGCCGCTTCTCGACCTGCAGGTCGGTTCCGGCAACGGCCTGGTCGAGTGCGTCGGGCAACCGCTCACCGGCGGCGTTTGCGACAGACCGGATCCTCGTCATCCACGGACCGGTGACGCCTCCGGCGGCGGCATCGCCCAGCCGCCTGACCGCGGAGTCGGACCGGGCGCGCTGGACCGGTGTCGAAGCGGGCAATGACGTCCGTGCGAGCTGCGCGTCGATGCCCTGCCGGTCGAGCCGCAGACGGCGCAACGGGTCGGGGCGTAGCTGGGCCAGCCAACGGGTCACCGGCCACCCGGTCGCTGCCCGAGCTCGCCGGGTAAAGGACCGACCCACCGCGTTGGCTACCACGTCGACACCGGCAGCCTCGGCGAGGGCATCGACGAGCTTGCGCCGTTCGGTGTCGTCGACGCCGGCGGGCTCGCCCCCTCCGGCGGCAGCGAGCAGGCGCGTGGCCGCTTCGCGGACGTCGGCGGCGACACGCTCGTCGGCGGCGCGGCGACGAGCCACCGCCTCTTGCAATACGGAGACGAACCTGTCTATGCCTACACCGGTCTTCGCCGAGAGCGGGATGACCGGCACCTTCGACAGGCCGTCTTCGGTCAGCAGGCGCTGAAGGTCCTGCACGCACCGCTCGACATCGGCCGGTGACAACAGGTCGATCTGGTTCAGCAGGACGACCGTCACGGCCGCATGGCCGGCCAGCGGCCGCAGGTAGCGTTCGTGCACGACCGCATCGGCATACTTCTGCGGGTCCATCACCCATACGAACAGGTCCACCATCTCGACCAGCCGGTCGACCTGCGCCTGGTGTGAATGGTCGGTGGAGTCGTGGTCGGGCATGTCCAGCATCACGAGACCGTCGAGGGCGTCTTCGGCACCGGAGTCGAGCACACTCTCCTTCGGCACCCGGTGGCGCAGCGGAATGCCCAGCCACTCGAGCAACGGCGTGACACCCTGAGTGCCCCACACGCACGCCAGCGGTTCGGCCGTCGTCGGGCGCCGCAGGCCCACCCTGGCCAGCTCGATCCCGGCCACCGCGTTGAACAGAGAGGACTTTCCGCTGCCGGTGGCTCCGGCGAGCGCGACGACGGTGTGGTCGGTGGAGAGTCGCCGGCGCTGGCCGGCCCGGTTGACGAGCTCGCGGGCGCCGTCGACCAACTCGTCGGGAAGCCGGCCGTTGGCGTCCTCGACCGCGACGGCGAGCGCGTCGAGCCGCTCGGGCAGGCCTACCCGCGCAGGGCGGCGCACGAGCTTCATTTGCCGGCCTCCCGCTCGCGGGCGCGACCCACCAGGACAAGTGCTTCGCGAAGCGCCTGCCCGGCCGCCACCTCGAGTCCAAGGCCGTCGAGCCGGCCGGTGAAACGCGCCTTCTCGTCGGCCAGCAATGCATCGGCGCGCCGGCGAAGGTCGGACTGCGCTGCCTCGGCCAGGCGGCGCATGGCCTGGTCGCCGAAGATCGCCTCGAGCAGTTTCTGGCCGATGATCGCGGTGCCTCCGGCGATGCCGATCTCGGCACCGGTCAGTCCCGCCGTTGACGAGAACACGACGATCATGAGGGCGATGCCGAGACCGTTGACGCCGAACGACAGTGCCCTCGCGGTGAACCGCTTGTCCTGCCCTTCGGTGCGGACCAGGTCGAGGACGGCGCCCTGCCAGGCCCGCACCTGCTCGGCCGCCGCGTTCACGAAGTCCTCGCCGCTACGGGACAGGTCGTCGTCGCCGAGCAGCCCGCGTCCGGCCGGGTCGGCCCGCCAGATGGCGTCGACCCGCTCCGCCCTGCGGTCGGCCTCGTCCACGAGCAGAGCCTGCAGGCCGTGCTCGATGGCGTCCTCGACCTCAGCCGCCGGCTGTGGCTTCCCACGCAGGTACGCCGTGATGCGGTCCCGTAGCCGACCCACGGTGTCCTCCAGCGAGCGGAAGAACTCGCCGGTCCCCACGAAGTCCTGCCAGCGGGCCAGGACCTCGCCGCGCAGCAGGCTCCCGTCCCGGGTCGCCGTCGTGACCGCATCGACCGCCTCGGCGTACTCGTGCTCTGCCGCGGTGCGCAGCCGTCCGGCGGCGGCGTGCTGCTCGTCGGCCGCCTCGGCCAACGGCGGGGACCGGCGGATGATCCCGCCGACCGCACCGTCGAGCGTGCGTCGCACGACCCCGGCTCGCGCGGCCGTGTCGGAGGCGAGGTCGCGCAGCCAGGACACCACCTGCTCGGCGTGTCCGTCCGGCAGCATGCCGTCGTCACCCACCGTGGTCTCACCGACCACGAACAGCGGGGCGCTTCCCAGGCCGCGCTCGGACAGCATCGCCGCAAAATGGCGGCGCACCTCGTCCTCGGCCCCCGGCGGCACCCGATCGAGCACGACGGCCACCGCAGCGCTGCGCTCGACGGCGGCGCGCAGAAGGTCCCAGGGCACGGCGTCGGCGTAGCGTGCGGCCGTCGTGACGAACAACCAGAGGTCGGCCGCGGCCAGCAGCTGACCGGCCAGCCGCCGGTTCTCGGTGACCACCGAGTCGATGTCCGGGGCGTCGAGGAGGGCCAGGCCGTGCGGTACGGCGTCGTCGGGCACGAGGCTCAGGGCGCCTGGCTTCGCGAGATCACTCGCGGTCACGCGGGCCAGCTCCGGGAGGATGCGGTCGCCGGTAAACCACTCGGCCTCATCGGGGTGATAGACGAGCACGGGTGCTCTCGTGGTCGGTCGCAGCACTCCGGTCTCGGACACCGGCCGACCGACCACGGCGTTGACCAGCGTGGACTTTCCGGCGCCCGTCGATCCGCCCACGACCGCCAACAGCGGTGCGTCGATCTCGCGCAGTCGTGGCAGGACGTAGTCGTCGAGTTGAGCGACGATTTCGCGCCGGCTTCGGCGTGCCTCGAGCGCACTCGGCAACGTCAGTGGAAGCTGGAGTGCAACGACCCGCTCGCGGAGCACACCGAGAGCGTCGAGGACGCTGTCGGGTGCTTCGGTGATCGTCACGGCCATGATCCTGCCTGTAGGGCACACTCCGGGCCAAGCGACACGTCGGATCTGGGGTATGTGCGTCATGACTGAAGACGCACTAGCGTCGGCGCGATCGCGCCTGAAGAGGAGGACGAATGTCGCTGGATCGGCCGGTTGCCCCGGATCCGTACGAGCTGCTTCCCCGCGCCGGCACGTTCACTGTCGAGAGCGACGACCTCGTGGACGGCGAGCCGATGAGCACGGCTCACGTCTTCGACGACTGGGGAATGCCGGGCGAGAATATTTCGCCGCACCTGCGCTGGTCCGGTGCCCCGGACGGAACCCTCAGTTACGTCGTGACGTGCTTCGACCCGGACGCCCCGACGCCGAGCGGCTTCTGGCACTGGGTGGTGGTCGACGTGCCCACCACCACGACCGTGCTGCCCCGGGGAGCCGGCGCAGCCGACGGCTCAGGGCTGCCTGCCGGCGCGTTTTCGGTGCGCAACGACACCGGATCGGTCGGCTATTCAGGCGCGGCACCCCCGCAGGGCGACCGCCCGCACCGCTACTACTTCGTAGTGCACGCGGTCGACGCCGACTCGCTCGGCGTGTCCGCCGATGCGAGCCCGGCCGTGGTCGCGTTCAACCTCGCGTTCCACACCCTCGCCCGCGGCATGGTGGTCTCGACGTTCGCCCACTAGGGTCCGATTGATCACGTCACGTGGACCTCTGGGTCGGGCAGCCTTCACGGTGCTCCGGGAGCGACGAAGGGCAGCCCGGCCGGCGCACCCGCATTGATCAGGCGCCGGAGGGCGGCGGTGTCGAGATGCTCGGCGACGGCGTCGGCCAGCCGGTCGATGCGCTGCTCGCGCAGGGCCGCGAACTCCGTATCGGGCGCGACCATGAAGCCGTGGCACGCTGCCGTCGCCGCGACGTCCCGCAGGAACGCTCGGCGGAAGGCATCCTCCTCGAGCACGCCGTGCCAGGACGTGCCCCAGACCGCCCCGGACCGGCACCCGTCGAGAAACGGCTCGGCGTCGCCGTCGACCGTCACGCGCCCGTGGTGGATCGCGTAGGCCGTGCCGACACGGACGCCGTACGCCTCGCCGGCCGGCCGTTCCACCACCTTGGCCACGGCGAACCGCGCGCTCGCCGGGAGCAGCCCCAGACCTGGCACGGTGCCGGCTCCGGACTCGACGTCGTCGACGATCTCGCGAGCCAGCATCTGGTAGCCGCCGCAGATGCCCAGGATAGGAAGCCCGTCGCGGGCCCGCGCGCGTAGTGCGTGGTCCAGGCCTCGCGACCGCAGCCACCCGAGGTCGGCGACCGTCGCGCGACTTCCCGGCAGGATCGCCAGGTCGGCGTCGGCCAGCTCCGACGGCGACGCCGTGAACGTAACGACCACGCCGGGCTCCGCGGCGAGCGGGTCGACGTCGGTGAAGTTCGAGATCCGGGGGAAGCGGACGACGGCGGCACGCAGTGTCCGCGACCCTGCCGCCGGCCGGACGGCCTCGCCACGGGCGGCGACATCCAGTGCGTCCTCGGCATCGAGCCAGACATCGGGAAGCCACGGCAGCACACCCACCACCGGTCGGCCGGTCGCCTTCTCGATCATCGCGAGACCGGGTCCGAGCAGTCCCGCGTCGCCGCGGAACTTGTTGACGACGAAGCCGGAGACGAGCGCCTGGTCCTCGCGGCCGAGCAACGCGACCGTGCCGTGGAACGCCGCGAAGACCCCGCCACGGTCGATGTCTCCGACTACGACCACCGGCAGGCCGCCGCGCCGAGCCAGGCCCATGTTGACGAAGTCGTGCGGGCGCAGATTGATCTCGGTCGGGCTTCCTGCACCCTCGGCGACCACGACGTCGTAGCGCGCCGCCAGCTCTTCGAGTGCGCTGTACGCGGCCTCCGCGAGAGCCGGCCGCGCGGATCCGAACGACGTCGCGTCCAACACGCCGTACGGCTTTCCCATCACGACCACATGGCTTCGGAGATCGCTGCCGGGCTTGAGCAGCACCGGGTTCATGGCGGCCTCGGGCTCGGCTCGGGCGGCAATCGCCTGCACCCACTGCGCCCGGCCGATCTCCGCGCCGTCGGCCGTGACCATCGAGTTGTTCGACATGTTCTGAGCCTTGAACGGCGCGACCCGGACACCTCCACGGGCCAACCACCGGCACAGCCCGGTCGTCAGGACGGACTTGCCCGCGTCGGAGGTCGTCCCTGCCACCAGCAACCCCCGCACACCCACAATCGTCTCGCACCGCGACCCGCCCCGCGTCGGGGCGGTCGGCGTTAGAGTCGGGCGCCGTGGAGGAACCGCAGATCGGCACGCTCGATAC
The DNA here is from genome assembly GCA_036845485.1 of Jiangellaceae bacterium. GTDB lineage: Bacteria > Actinomycetota > Actinomycetes > Jiangellales > Jiangellaceae > DAIUDS01. The sequence goes on along the minus strand of DAIUDS010000084.1, from coordinate 698 downwards.
CGTGCCCGCCGCGGACCGGCCCGACCTACTGGCCGAGCCGGTGCGGCTCGCGCTGACGGCACGGCCGGACGCGCCCGTGTACGTCGCCGAGATCGACCCGGACCTCGCCGACACGGCCCAGTTCTGCGCCGCGTACCAGGTTCCGTTGGAGGTCTCGGCGAACTGTGTCGTGGTGGCCGGCCGGCGCGGCGGCGAGGAACGGATCGCGGCCTGCATGATCCTCGCCACCACCAGGGCCGACGTCAACGGCGTGGTCCGGCGCCGGATCGACGCCCGCAAGGCGTCATTCATGCCGATGGACGACGCAGTGGAAGCCACTGGCATGGAGTACGGCGGCATCACCCCGATCGGGCTGCCGGCGGACTGGCCGATCCTGATCGACGCGGCCGTCGCGGATCTGCCTTTTGTGATAGTCGGCAGCGGCGTGCGCCGGTCCAAGCTGGCCCTGCCGGGCCGGACACTGGCCGGCTGGCCTGGTGCCGAGCTCGTCGAGGGCCTAGGACAAGGCGTTTGACGCACAATTGGATCGAGGTCCAGCGCCCGTAGCTCAGTGGATAGAGCAGGTGCCTTCTAAGCACTTGGCCGCAGGTTCGAATCCTGCCGGGCGCGCACTGTGATCTCTCAAGAGATCCGCGACAGGTGAACCCACGAAACGTGGGTTCGGCTGTTGTCATTTCTGGGGTCGGCGGGGTGGTCGT
>DAIUDS010000083.1:0-9847 GCA_036845485.1 Jiangellaceae bacterium | reverse complement strand
AGCTTCTTGATCTCGTCGGCAGAAAGTGGCTCGCCGTCGAGCACTCCGCCCTTGATCACGAGGACGGGGTTCGCCCTGGCGAAGTCACGCAGCCCCTTCGCGGCATCGACCGGGTCGCCCTTGACGAACGCGATGGCGGAAGGGCCGACCAGGTGGTCGTCGATCCCCTCGACCCCGGCCTCCTTGGCCGCGATCTTGGTGAGCGTGTTCTTCACGATGGCGTAGGACGCGTTCCCACCGAGCGACCGACGAAGCTCCGTCAACTGCTTGACGCTGAGGCCGCGGTACTCGGTCAGCACGATGGCGGCCGAACCGCGGAACTCCTCAGCGAGCTGGGCGACCGCTGCTGCCTTGTCAGGCCTCGCCATGGGACTCCTTCGTGGGTGTGCCGCGGGCTCTTACAAGGTCCGAACATGCGAAACGCCCCGGCGCGGGCGCGGGGGCGTCGGCCACGGGTCATCCCGTGGGTCTCAGCTCTCACCTGCGCGGGCCGCCCGCATGCTGCGGAGCCTTCGTCGGGATCCGGGAGGATCACGAAACCGGCGGTCTCTGGCGGTGTCCAGGCTACGGGACGCGGCGGCTCGCGGCCAAATCGCCCGCATCCGCACCTGTGCCGCGAGGCTGCGCCAGACTGTGGCCAGCCCTCGACACGGTGGGGGTGGCGCCCGTCGGCCGTCGACCGTGCCCAGGCCCTCCGTCAGGCTGGCAAGGTCGGTCACCTGGTCTGCCGGGGGGCCTCGACGTCGACCGGCTCGCCGAAGTCGAACAACCGCATGTCCATGAACTTCACGCCGTCGAGGCCGGCCTCGATCCCTTCGAACCAGATAGCCCGAGTCGAGCCACAGGGTGTACTCCGCCTCGTCGAACGGAGCGTCCTCGGCGGACCTGCCCTCCATGCCCGGAATCTCCATGAACTCGACGAGGTCGTCGGCGCTCAGCGTGATCCGATGCTTCGTCACCGCGACGCCGTCCGCCGTGTCCGAACCGAGCTCCTCGACGGCGATCGACTCGGCCTGTTCGGCGAACTTGCGCTGGAGCGCGGCACTGTCGGCCATCTGGTCGCTCATCGCGCCGAACGCCTGTGAGATCGGGTCCTCACCTTCCGGACCAACGGTGACCCACGGCTTGTCCACCGGGAAGCCGAGCTCTGCAGGGAAGCTCACGTAGATCTGTCCGTCCACCACCCGCATCTCCAGCTGGCCGCTGCCGGCACCCGAGGTCGTCGAGCGGCATCGACATGGTCATCGTCATGTTGACCTGGTCGATGTCGGTGCCGTACTCCGCCGCGCCGGAGGCGTCCACCGAGGCACCCTCGATGTCCATCTCCAACTCGAAGCGGTAGCTGCCCGGTCTCCTGGTCGGGGGTCGTAGAGACGTCACCGGCCTGGCCGCCGCAGGACGCGAGTAGGAACACCGCCGCACCGGTCGTACCGGAGATCAGGCACCGCTGCATGAGCATCACGGACCTCCTGCACGCGCCCCCGGCCGCGCGGGCCAGCGGGACCGTATCACGCAGAACGCCCCGATCTGCGCGAGCAGATCGGGGCGTCCGAGACCCGCGGCGGTCAGGCCTCGACGGACTCCTCGGCTCCGACCTTGATCTTCGCCGGGTCGAGCGGGATGGCAGGACCGTTCGTGGTCGCAAGCGTCGCCTTGCGCACGTAGCGTCCCTTGGCGGCCGACGGCTTGAGTCGGTTGATCTCGTCCATGGCGGTTGCGTAGTTCTCGACCAGTGCCTGCTCGGGAAACGACGCTTTACCGATCACGAAATGCAGGTTGGCGTGTCGGTCGACGCGGAACTCGATCTTGCCGCCCTTGATCTCCGACACCGCCTTGGTGACGTCCATCGTCACGGTTCCCGTCTTCGGGTTCGGCATGAGGCCTCGGGGACCGAGCACTCGTCCGAGCCGGCCGACCTTGCCCATCAGGTCCGGCGTCGCGACGACGGCGTCGAAGTCGAGCCGACCACCCTGGACCTCCTCGATCAGCTCGTCGCCACCGACGATGTCGGCACCGGCGGCACGAGCCTCCTCGGCCTTCGGACCGACCGCGAAGACGAGCACCCGGGCGGTCTTGCCGGTTCCGTGCGGGAGGTTGACGGTGCCGCGGACCATCTGGTCGGCCTTGCGCGGGTCGACGCCCAGGCGCAGGGCGACCTCGACGGTCGGGTCGTAGTTCTTGGTCGCGGTCTCCTTGGCGAGGCGGACCGCCTCGATCGCGGAGTGGAGGTGGTCACGGTCGATCCTCTCGGCCGCGGCACGGTAAGCCTTGCTGCGCTTCATTTCTTCTCCCTCGTTCGGTGTGGAGTCGTGGTAGCGGGCCAGCGCGTGGCCCTCCCACTGGGGTCGGTCAGCCCTCGACGGTGACGCCCATCTGGCGGGCGGTGCCGGCGATGATCTTCTCGGCGGCGTCGAGGTCGTTTGCGTTGAGGTCGGGCATCTTCTGCTCGGCGATCGACCGCACCTGTTCGCGGGTGATCGTGGCCACCTTGACCTTGTGCGGCTCACCCGAGCCCTTCTCGACGCCCGCAGCCTTGAGGATGAGCTTGGCTGCCGGAGGCGTCTTCGTGACGAAGGTGAAGGAACGGTCCTCGTAGACCGTGATCTCCACCGGGATCACGTTGCCGCGCTGCGACTCGGTGGCGGCGTTGTAGGCCTTGCAGAACTCCATGATGTTGACGCCGTGCTGGCCCAGTGCGGGTCCGACCGGCGGTGCGGGCGTGGCCAGCCCGGCCTGGATCTGCAGTTTGATTACGCCTGCGATCTTCTTCTTCGGGGGCATTTCTGCGGTCCTTAGCTACAGCGGGTTTCTTACGACGACGCGGGCCGGATGGTCCACCTCGGAGTTCAGAGCTTCTGGATCTGGTTGAACGAGAGCTCGACGGGTGTCTCGCGACCGAAGATCTCCACCAGACCCTTGATCTTCTGCGAGTCCGCGTTGATCTCGTTGATCGTCGCGTGCAAGGTGGCGAACGGGCCGTCGACGACCATGACGGAGTCACCGACCTCGAAGTCGATGACCTCGACCTGCTGCTGGCGCTCGCCGGCCGGCTTGGCCTTCTCCCCCACCTCCGGCGCGAGCCAGCGCTCGACCTCGTCCAACGTCAGTGGCAGGGGCTGGTGCGCATGTCCCACGAAGCCGGTGACGGCCGGGGTGTGCCGTACCGTCGCCCAGGACTCGTCGGTCATGTCCATGCGGACCAGCACATAGCCGGGGAAACGGTTGCGCTTGACCATGCGGCGCTGGCCACTCTTGATCTCGGCGACCTCCTCGGTCGGGACGACCACCTCGAAGATGTAGTCCTCCATGTTGAGGCTGCCGATACGACTCTCCAGGTTGGCGCGGACGCGGTTTTCCATGCCGGAGTACGTCTGCACGACGAACCAGTCACCGGGCTTGGACTTGAGCACCCTGCGGAACTCGTCGAGCGGATCTTCATCGGCCTGCGCAGCCGGTTCGGCGGGTTCAGCCGGCGCGACCGCGCCGTCGGGCAACGCCACGGCGTCCGGGACGGCGTCGGGCGCGTCGGTCTGGGCGGCGTCGAGCGCATCGTCGACGCGACTGTCCTGCCCCTCCGGCAGGACGGACTCGTCGAGCGAGTTCTCGGGCGACTGCTGCTCGGACACGATGGTGGCTTCTTCCTCCATAGACGACGGCGGGCGGGACGGGCTCATGCAAAGACCTCGAAGACCGCCCAGCCGAAGGCCAGGTCGAGGACGGAGACGATGGCGATCATGACGGCGACGAACACAAGCACGACCGCCGTGTAGGTGAGCAGCTGCTCACGGGTCGGGTAGACCACCTTGCGCAGTTCGGCGACCACCTGGCGGACGAACAGGGCGATCCGCGACGGGCGCAGGCGCGCCAGCCCGCCTCGCTGTTGTGGGCGGCCACGCTCGGGCGTAGCGGTCTGGCCACGCGTCTCGGTCACGTCGTACCTCGCTGTCCGGGGCCGCACCCCAGGGAGCGGCACTCTGATTCTTCGGGCGGGGAGCAGGGCAGGAGGGACTTGAACCCCCAACCGCCGGTTTTGGAGACCGGTGCTCTTCCAATTGAGCTACTGCCCTTCGGTGGCCCTGTAGATCCGCCGACGCACGCCTTCGGGCACGCTTCGGCATGGGGTCTTACGACCACCAGACAGACGAGTGTACGGGCTACGCGCGGGCCAGGTCGAACCCGCGACCGCAGCACCGAGCGTCGCGCACGCAAGCACCACGCCCGGGCGCGGTGGTGCCAGGATGAGGGCCATGACCTCCCGCGCGTCCGCCGGACTGATGTCCGGCACCACACGTGCCCGGATCTCGACCCGCGTGGGCTCGATCGCCGAGTCGGCGACGCTCGCCGTCGATGCCAAGGCAAAGGCGCTCAAGGCGGCAGGGCGACCCGTCGTCGGGTTCGGAGCCGGGGAACCCGACTTCCCGACCCCCGGCTACATCGTCGAGGCGGCCGTCCAAGCCTGCCGTGACCCGCGAAACCACCGGTACACACCGGCCGGCGGGCTGCCCGAGCTCAAGCAGGCGATCGCGGCAAAGACCGCCCGCGACTCCGGGTACGACGTCGGCCCGGACCGGGTGCTGGTGACCAACGGCGGCAAGCAGGCCGTGTACGAGGCGTTCGCGACACTGCTCGATCCCGGGGACGAAGTCCTGCTTCCCACGCCGTACTGGACGACCTATCCGGAGGCGATCCACCTCGGAGGAGGAACTCCGGTCCAGGTCCTCGCGGACGAGACGTCGGGCTACCGGGTCGGCGTCGGTCAGCTCGAGGCCGCGCGAACGAAGCGGACCAAGGCGCTGCTGTTCTGCTCGCCATCGAACCCGACCGGCGCCGTCTATCCACCCGAGGAGATCCGCGCGATCGGCCAGTGGGCGTACGAGCACCACCTGTGGGTCGTGACCGACGAGATCTACGAGCACCTGACCTACGAGGAAACGGTGTCCGGCTCGATGCCAGTCGAGGTGCCGGAGCTGGCCGACACCTGTGTCGTGGTCAACGGGGTGGCGAAGACGTACGCCATGACCGGGTGGCGAGTCGGCTGGATGATCGGGCCACGTGACGTCGTCAGGGCCGCGACGAACCTGCAGTCGCATGCGACGTCGAACGTGGCCAACGTCTCGCAACGGGCGGCCCTGGCCGCGGTGTCCGGCGACCTGTCTGCCGTCACCGAGATGCGAACGGCCTTCGACCGCAGGCGACGCACGATCGTCTCCATGCTGAACGAGATCGACGGTGTCGTCTGCCCCGAGCCGCAGGGCGCCTTCTACGTGTACCCGTCCGTCAAAGGCGTGCTCGGCCGCACGATCGCCGGGCACACGCCCACGACCAGTGCTGCGCTCGCGGAGCTGATCCTCGACCAGGTCGAGGTCGCGGTCGTGCCCGGCGAGGCCTTCGGGCCCAGTGGCTACCTGCGGCTGTCGTACGCGCTCGGCGACGACGATCTCGTCGAGGGGATCACCCGGATCCAGCGGCTGCTCGCCGGCTGACCGTGCGCGACCTGTACTCGCTGCCGAAGGCGCACCTGCACCTGCATTTCACCGGGGCGATGCGGCACCCGACCTTGGTCGAGCTCGCCGCCACCCACGGGGTGCGGTTGCCGGATGCGCTCGAGGAGGACTGGCCCCCGCAGCTGTCGGCGGCGGACGAGAAGGGCTGGTTCCGGTTCCAGCGTCTGTACGACCTGGCCCGTTCGGTCCTGCGCGACGAGGCCGACGTGCGGCGCCTGGTGCTCGAAGCCGCCCAGGACGAGGCCGCCGAGGGCTCCGGCTGGCTCGAGATCCAGGTCGACCCGTCTGGCTACGGAACTCGGTTCAGGGGGATCACGGCGTTCACCGAACTCGTGCTCGATGCCGCGCGCGCGGCGTCGACAGCCACGGGGGTCGGCGTCGCGGTCGTCATCGCGGCGAACCGGACCAGGGACCCGCTCGACGCCCGGACGCTCGCCCGGCTGGCCGCGCAGTATGCCGGGCGCGGAGTGGTCGGGTTCGGGCTCTCGAGCGACGAGCGCAGGGGCGTCGTCGAGGCCTTTGCGCCGGCCTTCCGCATCGCGGCACGTGCCGGCCTGCTCGCGACCCCGCACGGCGGTGAGTTGCGCGGCCCGGACAGCGTGCGGGCCTGCCTGGAGTCGCTGGGCGCGCACCGCCTCGGACACGGTGTCCGCTCGGCCGAGGACCCGTCGCTGCTTGCCCGGGTCGCGGCCGCCGGGGTGACGCTCGAGGTGTGCCCGGCCTCGAACGTGGCGCTCGGCGTCTACCCGAAGGCCTCCGAGGTTCCGCTACGGACGCTCGTCGAGGCGGGAGCTCGGTTGGCGTTGGGAGCGGACGACCCCCTGCTGTTCGGCTCGCGCCTGGTCAACCAGTACGAGATCGCAAGGGCCGTGCACGGCCTCACCGACCCGGAGCTCGCCGCCCTCGCCCGTTGGTCCGTGCAGGGCTCCGCCGCGCCGGGGTACGTGCGCAGGCATCTTGTCGCCGGCATCGACGCCTGGCTCGAGGCTCCTGCCTCGGCGATCACCACGCCCCCCCGGCACGCCGCCCGGTGATCCGTCGATCACCGGCTCATTTCGACCCCACGCCGGGCCGGGCCATGCCCTCGCCCGGTGCGACTAGAGGGAGCAGCCGACGAGGACGGGCTCGTTGACGAGCTCGACACCGAAAGCCGCACGGACGCCGTCGCGCACGTCGCGGGCCAGCGTCAGCAGGTCAGCGGTCGTGGCGTCGCCCCGGTTGGTCAGCGCGAGCGTGTGCTTGCCCGACAAAGCGACCCGACCGCCCGGCCCGGGATGTCCGCGCCTGAACCCGGCCCGCTCGATCAACCAGGCTGCGTTCGTCTTGACCCTGCCGTCCGGCCACGGCCAACGCGGCGCGCCGTCGGGCAGCCTCGACGCATCCGCAGCGGACAGGATCGGATTTGTGAAGAATGACCCGGCGCTCCACGTGTCGTGGTCCGCTTCGTCCAGCACCATGCCCTTGCCCCGACGCAGGCCCAGGACCGCTTCGCGCACATCGGCGATCGGCGCTCTCTCGCCGATCTGGATCCCGAGCGCTCGGGCCAGCTCTGTGTACTCGACGGGCGCCCCGAGATCGCCCAAGCGGAGTTGGTAGCTCACCTCGAGGATGACGTGGCGGTCGTGGCCCTTGAACCGGCTGGTGCGGTAGTCGAAGCGGCAGTCGGCGTTGGCGAAGGTCCGGATCGCCCGGTCGACACGGTCGTACGTGCGCACGGTCCAGATCGTCTCGGCAACCTCCTGCCCGTACGCTCCCACGTTCTGCATCGGGGTGGCACCGACGGCGCCCGGGATCCCGGCGAGTGCCTCGAACCCGACCCATCCCTCGGCCACGGCACGTCCCGCCAGTGCGTCCCACGACTCGCCGGCCGCGACGGTCAGGACGACGCCACTGCAGGCCGCGAGATCGTCCGGGCCGCACCCTGAACGGTCGACGTCGACACCTTTCGAGATCACCCGCACAACGGTGCCGTCGAATCCATCGTCGGCGAAAACCAGGTTGGACCCGCCACCCAGCACGAGAACGGGCTCATCACGCTCGTCACAGTCCCGCACCGCCTCGACGATCTCCGCCGCACTCGCCGCCTCGACGAGGCGCGACGCCGGTCCGCCGAGACGAAGCGTCGTCAGATCGGCGAGGCGGGCATTCTGCCGGAGGACGGGCACGGGCAGCCAGGTTAGCTACGCTCGGCCGGCACAGATCGGCGCGGTCTCGCCGATCCGGTGACGGCAAAGCTCAGCACGAGCGTTGCGATGATCACCAGCAGAGCCCGCAGCACACCAACCCGGTCCGCGAGCAGGCCGATCAGCGGTGGTCCGGCGAGGAACGCCGTGTAGCCGATCGACGCGACGACGCTCACTCTGGCCGCGGCGAAGCTCCCTTCGTCCGCCGCAGCGCTCATGCCGACCGGGAAACCGAGCGAGGCGCCCAGGCCCCAAAACAACGCGCCGATCATGGCCAGGGGCAGTGAACCGCCGAGTACGAACAGCGCTAGGCCGCCTATGGCGATCGCAATTCCCGATCGGAGGACGACGACGCGCCCGTACCGATCGAGGAGCCAGGTACCCGAGACGCGCCCGGTCGTCATCGCGCTGACGAACACGGCGAACCCGATCGCCGCGACGGCGTGTGAGGCGCCGTACCCGTCGACGAGGCCGAGCGCCAGCCAGTCGTTGGCAGCTCCCTCCGTCAAGGCGGCGGACAGCACGAGGAGGCCGATCAGGAGCGTCCGCGGCTCCAACCAGGCGGCCATCGGGTGGCGCGGCTTCCCGGCGCCGTTGTCGGCCGTCGCGTCGACGGCAAGCGCGACGGGTGTGAACGAGCGGACGGCGGCGATGACGCCGGCCAGGATCACGACCGCCGCGACGGACAGATGGGTGTCCAGGGGTGTCCCGAACCCCGCGGCCACCGCCCCCAAGCCAGCGCCGGTGACGGAGCCGAGGCTCCACGCGGCGTGGAACCTCGGCATGATCGTCCGCCCGAGCCGGCGCTCGACGTCGGCGCCCTCCACGTTCATGGCGACGTCCCAGACGCCCGATCCCGCACCGAACGCGAAGAAGCCGGCCGCGGCTAGTACCACGTTTCCGACAGACCCGCCGCCGACACCGAGGACCACCATTCCGGCGCTGACCAGGACAGCGCCACCCAGAACGGTCCCCCCCGGCCCGATGCGCAACACGATGGCCCCCGCCGCGGGCAACGCGAGCACGGAGCCTGTCGAGAGGGTCAGCAAGAGCAGTCCGAGCTGACCCGCGGTGAGATCGAGCTCGTCGCGAATGGCCGGAATCCGGCTGATCCAGTTCGCGTACGCCAGCCCGTTGAGCGCAAACACCGCGTACACGGCGTTGCGGGTGCGCACCAGCGACGGGTCACCGGTCGCGAGCGGTCGGTCGCGGGCCGTCATCCGTGGTTCGGCGGCCGCACCAGCGCGCGCGCCTGAGTGAGCACCTTCTCCTGGCCGACCCGGACGGTGACGTCGACGCCCACGAGACCGTCGCCGCGTAGCTCCGTGACCGTGCCCGACGCCGTAACCGTCACGCCCTCGTCGTTGTCAGGCACGACGACCGGACGCGCAAACCGCACGCCGTACGCGACCACGGCCGCCGGGTCGCCGGCCCAGTCCGTGAGCAGACGGGCCGCCAGCGCCATCGTCAGCATGCCGTGCGCGATGACGCCGGGCAGGCCGACGGCACCGGCCACCCGGTCGCTCCAGTGGATCGGGTTGAGGTCCCCGGACGCGCCGGCGTACCGGACGAGATCGGTGCGGGTGACCTGGAACGGCCGCTCCGGCACGACGGTCCCGACCTCAGTCACCCCCGGCTCCCCCCTCGCGCACGAGCAACGTGGCCGTGGCAGTGCAGACGGCCTCGCCGGCCTCACCGGCGACCTCGGATCGGATGCCGAGCAGGTCGTTCCCGCCCCGCGAGCGCAGGGCGTCGAGCGTCGTCGTGGTCGTCAGCCGGTCGCCGGCCCGGATCGGTCGCTGGTGGACGAACTTCTGGTTGGCATGGATGACCTGGGCATATACGACACCGAGGTCGTCGATGAGGACATCGAACCCACGCAGCACCGGGATCATCGCAAACGTCGGCGGCGCGATGAGGTCGGAGTGCCCGAGCGCCTTGGCTGCTTCGACGTCTCGATAAGCCGGGTTCAGGTCGCCGACGGCATCGGCGAACTCGCGGATCTTCTCCCGGCTGACCTCGTAGGGCTGAGAGGGGTAGACGCGGCCGGCGGCAGAGGGGTCGATGGCCATGGCCGCGACGCTACCTGACACGTCCGGCAACCGGCCCACGCAGAGGACCGGATGCTTCGGCGAGCACCTCGTCGCGAACCGTGCGTCA
>DAIUDS010000082.1:0-10036 GCA_036845485.1 Jiangellaceae bacterium | reverse complement strand
GCCCTTGGTCGAGGGGACTCCACCCTCACGCGGGTCGAGTGCCACCGCGTCGCGGAGCGCCCGCGCGACCGCTTTGAACTGTGCCTCGGCGACGTGGTGCGGGTCGCGTCCGGACAGCACGCGAACGTGCAGCGCGATCTGGGCATGGAAGGCCAGCGTCTCGAGCACGTGGCGGGTGAGCGAACCGGCGTAGTGGCCGCCGATCAGTGCATGTTCCTGACCGGCCGGCTCACCGCTGTGGACGCAGTACGGCCGCCCCGCGACGTCGACGGCCACCTGCACGAGCGCCTCGTCAAGGGGCACCAAGGCGTCGCCGAAGCGGCGGATCCCCGACTTGTCGCCGAGCGCCTCGCGAAGCGCCTGGCCGAGCACGATCGCGACGTCCTCGACGGTGTGGTGCGCGTCGACCGCAAGGTCGCCCTCGGCGCTGACCGCGAGGTCGATCAGCGAATGCCGCGCGAGTGCCGCCAACATGTGGTCGTAGAACGGCACGCCGGTCACGACGTCGTTCTCGCCAGAACCGTCGAGGTCGAGTTCGACCACGACCCGGCTCTCCTTGGTCGTGCGCTCGACGCGCGCCGCCCTGCCCGTCATGCCAGCACCTCCTGTAACGCCGCCCGAAAGGCCGCCATCTCCTCCGGCGTGCCGATGGACACCCGCAGCCAGCCGGCCGGACCGGTTTCGCGGACGAGGACCCCCCGGTCGAGCAGACCCTGCCAGACGGCGTGCCGGTCGGCGAAACGGCCCATCAGTACGAAGTTGGCATCCGAGTCCGGAACCGTGACCCCGCGGTCCTTCAACCACGTGGCGAGGGCGTCCCGCTCGGCGCGGATGTCGTCGACCCGGGCCAGGAGCTCGTTCGCGTGCCGCAGTGCGACCCGGGCGACCGCCTGGGTCACCGCGGAGAGGTGGTAGGGCAGCCTGACGACCCTCAGGGCGTCCACGACGTCCGATGCGGCGGCCAGGTAGCCGACCCGGGCGCCGGCGAACGCGAACGCCTTGCTCATCGTCCGGACGACGACCAGCCGGCCGTGCCCCGGCAGCAGGGTCAGGGCGCTGGCGGTGGCGGTTCGCCGGAACTCGGCGTAGGCCTCGTCGACGACGACGATCGCGTCGCTCTTGTCGTGGAGTGCGGCGACGAGGTCTAGCGGGAGCGCCGTGCCGGTCGGGTTGTTCGGCGACGCGAGCAGCACAACGCTCGGCCCGTGCTCGCGCACCTGGTCGAGGGCGTGGCCCAGCTCGACTGAGAAGTCCCCGGCGCGCCTTCCGGTGAGCCACCCCGTCGACGTGTCGCGCGCGTACTCGGGATACATCGAGTACGTCGGCGCGAAAGACAGCGCCGTGCGGCCCGGGCCGCCGAAGGCCTGCAGCAATTGGAGCATGACCTCGTTGGAGCCGTTGGCGGCCCAGACCCGTGACTCGTCCAAGCCGTGCCCGAGGTAGGCGGCGAGGTCGCGACGCAGGGCCACGGCATCGCGGTCGGGGTAGCGGTTCAGCCCCCGAACGGCCTCGGCGGCCGCCGCTGCAGCCTCGGCCACCAGGGCCTCCGACGGCGGGTAGGGGTTCTCGTTGACGTTGAGGCGGACCGGCACGTCGAGCATCGGGGCGCCGTACGGCGCCAGGCCGCGCAGCTCCTCGCGCAACGGCAGCGCGCCGGCCATCACCGGAACCGGGCGCGCACCGCCGCGCCATGGGCCGGCAGGTCCTCGGCCGACGCCAGGACGGCGACCTGGTCGGCGACGTCACTCAATGCGGCCCGGTCGTACTCGACGACATGAACGCCGCGCAGGAAGGTCTGCACCGACAACCCGCCCGAGTGGCGGGCACCGCCTCCCGTCGGGAGCACGTGGTTGGAACCCGCGCTGTAGTCGCCGAGGCTCACCGGCGACCACGGGCCGACGAACACGGCGCCGGCGTTGCGGACGCGTGCAGCGACCCCCGCCGCGTCGCGGGTCTGGATCTCGAGGTGCTCGGCGGCATATGCGTCGACCACGGCGATGCCCTGCTCGACGTCGTCGACCAGGACCGTGGCGGACTGCTCGCCGGTCAGCGCAGCGCGGACCCGCTCGGTGTGCTTGGTGGCCCCGACCTGTCCTTCGAGCTCACGGTCGACCGTGTCGGCCAGCGACTGGCTGTCCGTGACCAGGACGCTCGCGGCCAGCGGGTCGTGCTCGGCCTGGCTCACCAGGTCGGCCGCGACGTGTACGGGATCCGCCGTGTCGTCGGCCAGGACGACGATCTCCGTCGGTCCCGCCTCGGCGTCGACGCCCACCAGACCCCGCAGCAGCCGCTTCGCCGCCGCCACGTAGACGTTTCCGGGACCGGTCACCAGGTCGACGGGCCGGCACCCGAGGTGGCCGGCGGCGTCACCGACGCCGTAGGCGAACATCGCCACCGCCTGGGCGCCGCCGACCGCGTACACCTCGTCGACGCGGAGCAGCGCGCACGCCGCCAGGATCGCGGGATGCGGAAGCCCGCTGTGGTCGCGTTGCGGCGGGCTTGCCACGGCCACCGACGCCACGCCCGCCTCCTGTGCCGGAACCACGTTCATCACCACGCTGCTCGGGTAGACCGCGAGGCCCCCCGGCACGTAGAGCCCGACCCGCTCCACGGGCACCCATCGCTCGCTCACGGACCCGCCCGGCACGACGGTGGTCGTGACGTCGTGGCGTCGCTGGTCGGCGTGGACCCGACGGACCCGGGCGATCGACTCCTCGAGCGCCGCCCGGACGGTGGGGTCGAGGGCCGCCAAGGCTGCCTTCAGAGCGGTCGGCGGCACCCTGACGTCGGCCATGTCGACGCCGTCGAACCGAACCGTGTACTCGCGAACGGCAGCGAGTCCACGCAGCCGGACGTCGTCGCAGATCGTGCGGACGACCTCGACCGCGTGGCCGACGTCGACCGATGCCCGCGGGAGGACCGTCCGGTAGTCGGGCGTCTCACCGGCGGCCAGCCGTCCACGCAGGTCGATGCGGCGGATCACCCGGTTGAGTCTAGGTCGGCCGTCCCAGCCTCCGGACCGGCCGCCCGCATGCCAAGACAACCGCCTGAGGCATGATGACCAGAGTGAACAATCCCAGGACAGCCAGGCCCGGGTACACGGATGCCGGCACCCCCGCAACGAATGCACTCGCGCGGGCCGGCGTGTCCTACACGGTCCATCGCTACGAACACGATCCCGCCGCACCCTCCTACGGGCTCGAGGCGGCCGAAGCACTTGGCGTGCAGGCTGAACGGGTGTTCAAGACGCTTCTGGCCGACGTCGACGGCAGCCCGGTCGTGGCTGTCGTGCCGGTGGTCGGCTCACTGGACCTCAAGGCGCTCGCTACGGCGCTGGGCGCGAAGCGGGCCGGCATGGCGGCTTCGTCCGCGGCCGAGCGCGCCACCGGATACGTCATCGGCGGCATCAGCCCGCTCGGCCAACGCAGGCGGCTGCCCACCGTTGTCGACAGCACCGCGGTGGAGTTCCCGACGATCTTCGTCTCGGCTGGCCGTCGCGGCATGGACGTCGAGCTCGCGCCCGACCAGTTGGTGCGGCTCACGGACGCGACGACGGCCCGGATCGGCCGCCCCGGCTGACGAGCCCGCCGCAGGCGGAGCCGACGCGAAACCGCGTGCGGTCGTCCGTCAATGCCGTGAGGACGAGCACGATGCCGACGGCCACGACCGGCCACACCAACAGCACGCCGGTGGCCTCGAGATCCAGCGGGAGGGCGAGCTGCGCCTCGTCGGCGGCGTCTTCAACGCGCGGAGCCAATGCACCGGGCCCGAGCAGGGCCCCCAGCCGCCACGCGACCAGCGAACCGAAAACGCCGCCGGCCACCAGGCCGGTGAGTGCCGTGACCGGAAGATGCCGGTGCCGGGTGAACATCACCAGCGTCAACACCGCGCCTGCGCAAGCCCCGAGGATCGCGAACCACGCGTCGACGTCGAACAGGCGCCGAGCCTGCAGCGGGAACAGGGCGGTGTTGCCATCGGAGACCTCGACCATCACCTCCGGGGCCACCAGCCGCCATACGACCCCGACGACCAGTCCTAGGAGGAGTGACGTGACGACCAGCTCGACGGTCACGCGCCGCGAGTCCGGGGCCGCAGGAAGTGCCCGCCCGGCGTGCTTGGCCAGCGGCGGCCCGTCGCTGGTGTGGGCCGGCTCACTCACCCGAGACACGCGGGGCCCAGCAGCGCCTTCAGGTCGCCCATCAGCGCCGGCGACGGTTTGACCCGAAGGCCGTCGTCGATGCGCATGACGGTCGTATGGCCGCCGCCCTGCAGGCGCAGGTGGACCTCGCAGGCGCCGGGATGGCTGGCGAGGACGTCCTTGAGCCGTTCGACCATCGGTGGCGTGCATCGCGCCACCGGTACGGTGACGACCACCGGACCACTGGGTACCTCGGAGAGGTCGGGCAGGGTGAGCTCGCTGGCGACGACCTGCGGGGAGTCGTCGCGGCGGTCCAGGCGGCCCTTCACGATCACGACGACGTCCTCCGCCAACTGGAGCGCGTACTGCTGGTAGGTGGCCGGAAAGAGCATCACGTCTACAGAACCCTCGAGGTCCTCGACGGTCGCGATCGCCCAGGTGTCGCCGCGCCGGGTCACCTTGCGCTGAAGGCCGGTGATCAGGCCTCCGATCGTGACCGTCAGGCCGGAGGGACACTCCTCCTCGTCGACGAGTGACGAGATCGTCCGGTCGGTCGCCCGGGTCAGGACGTGTTCGATGCCGAGCAGCGGATGGTCCGAGACGTAGAGCCCCAGCATCTCGCGCTCGTAGCCGAGCTTGACCGGCTTGTCCCATTCCGGCAGATCGGGCACGGTGACCTCGAGGCCCTGACGGTCTCCGTCGACGCCTCCGAACAGGTCGAACTGCCCGATGGCCTCATTGCGCTTGATCGAGATGACTGCGTCGACCGTGTCGTCCCCGATGGCGGTCAGCGAGCGCCTCGAGTAGCCGAGCGAGTCGAAGGCGCCGGCCTTGACCAGCGACTCGACGACCCGCTTGTTGCACACGACCACCGGCACCTTGTCCATGAAGTCGGGGAAGGACTCGAACCGGCCGTCGCCCGCCCGGGTGGCGACGATGCCCTCGACCACGTGGCCGCCGACGTTTCGGACGGCGGCCAGTCCGAACCGGACGTCGGTGCCGACGGGGGTGAAGTCTCCCTCGGACTCGTTGACGTCGGGCGGAAGCACCTTGATGCCCATGCGCCTGCACTCTGCGAGATAGAGCGCCGTCTTGTCCTTGTCGTCGCGGACGCTGGTGAGCAGCGCAGCCATGTACTCGGCCGGGTAGTTGGCCTTGAGGAAGGCGGTCCAGTAGGACACCAGCCCGTATGCCGCGCTGTGTGCCTTGTTGAAGGCGTAGTCGGAGAACGGGACCAGCAGATCCCACAGGGTCTTGACCGCAGCGTCGGAGAAGCCGTTCGCCTTCATCCCGGCCTCGAAGCCGACGAACTCGGCGTCGAGCACCTCGCGCTTCTTCTTGCCCATGGCCCGGCGCAGCAGATCGGCCTTGCCCAGGGTGTAACCGGCGACCTTCTGGGCGATCGAGAGCACCTGCTCCTGGTAGACGATCAACCCGTAGGTCTCGTCGAGGATCTCGGCCAGCGGCTCGGCGAGCTCGGGATGGACCGCGGTGATGGGCTGCTTGCCGTTCTTGCGCAGCGCGTAGTTGGTGTGCGACTGCGCGCCCATGGGGCCCGGCCGGTACAGCGCGCCCACCGCCGAGATGTCGGCGAAGGTGTCGGGTTTCATCAGCCGCAGGAGGGCGCGCATCTGCCCGCCGTCGAGTTGGAAGACCCCGAGCGTGTCGCCCCGCGCAAGCAGCTCGTAGGCCGCCGGGTCGTCGAGCGCCAGCGTCTCGAGGTCGACCGGATCCTTGCCGTTGCGGAGGATGTTCTTGCAGGCGTCGTCGAGCACCGTGAGGTTGCGCAGACCGAGGAAGTCCATCTTGACCAGGCCGAGCGCCTCGCAGGTCGGGTAGTCGAACTGCGTGATGATGGCGCCGTCCTGCTCCCGCTTCATGATCGGGATGTGGTCCATCAACGGTTCCGACGACATGATCACGCCGGCTGCGTGGACACCCCATTGGCGCTTGAGGTTCTCCAGCCCTTTCGCGGTGTCGACCACCTTCTGGACGTCGGGGTCGGCGGTGTACAGTTCGCGGAACTCGCCGGCCTCGGAGTGCCGCTTGTCGTCGGGGTCGAAGATGCCGGACAGAGAGATGTCCTTGCCCATGACCGACGGCGGCATCGCCTTGGTGATCCGCTCCCCCATCGCGAACGGAAAACCGAGCACTCGGGATGCGTCCTTGATCGCCTGCTTGGCCTTGATCGTGCCGTAGGTGACGATCTGGGCCACCCGATCCGAGCCGTACTTGTCGGTGACGTAGCGGATGACGTCGCCGCGGCGGCGCTCGTCGAAGTCGATGTCGATGTCGGGCATCGACGCACGCTCGGGATTGAGGAAGCGCTCGAAGACCAGCCCGTGCCGGATCGGGTCGAGATCGGTGATGCCGAGCGCGTAGGCCACGATCGCACCGGCCGCGGAGCCACGGCCAGGCCCGACCCGGATTCCCTGCTTCTTCGCCCAGTTGATGAAGTCGGCGACCACCAGGAAATAGCTGGGGTAGCCCTTGTCGCAGATGACCTCTGTCTCGTACGCGGCCTGCCGGCGGACCCGGTCTGACACGCCGCCGGGATAGCGGGCCTGCAGGCCCCGCTCGACCTCTTTGACGAACCAGGAGGTCTCGTCCTCGCCGTCGGGGACGGGGAACCGGGGCATGAAGTTGGCGCCCTCGGTGAACCGGATGTCGCACCGCTCGGCGATCCGCAGCGTGTTGTCGCAGGCTTCGGGGAGCTCGGCCCAGACCGCGCGCATCTCTCGGGCCGACTTGAGGTAGAAGTCGTCGGCCTCGAACTTGAACCGGTTCGGATCGGCCAGCGTGGATCCGGACTGCACACACAGGAGCACCGCGTGGGCCTCGTGGTCGCTCCGGTAGGTGTAGTGAAGGTCGTTGGTGGCCACGAGCGGAAGCCGGAGATCGCGGGACAGCCGGAGCAGGTCGTCACGCAGCCGGCGCTCCACCGGCAAGCCGTGGTCCATGAGCTCGACGTAGTAGTTGTCGGCGCCGACGATGTCGCGGAACTCGGCTGCCGCGGCCCGCGCCTCGTCGTAGCGGCCGAGCCTGAGCATCGTCGGCACCTCGCCGCCGGGACACCCGGTAGTGGCGATCAACCCACCCGCAAAGGTCTGCAGCAGCTCACGGTCCATGCGGGGCTTGAAGTAGAAGCCTTCGAGGGAGGCCAGCGACGACAGCCGGAACAGGTTGTGCATGCCGCCGGTGTTCTCGGCGAGCAGCGTCATGTGGGTGTACGCCCCGCCGCCGGATACGTCGTCCTCGCCGCCACTGCCCCACCGCACCCGGGTCTTGTCGAACCGTGAGGTGCGAGGCGTGACGTACGCCTCACAGCCGATCAACGGCTTGACCCCGTACCTGCCCGCCCTGTTGTAGAAGTCGTAGGCCCCGAAGACGTTGCCGTGGTCGGTCATCGCAAGGGCGGGCATGCCCTGCTTGGCCGCCTCGGAGAACAGATCGTCGAGCCGGGCGGCGCCGTCGAGCATCGAGTACTCGGTGTGCACGTGCAGGTGAACGAAGCTCGGGTCGGAGCCCGGGCTGGACGGGTCGGGCACGACGGCTGAGGCCTCCTCGGCGGGATATCGAGCCCGAGTCTAGGAGTCGCCGCGGACACTTCCGCGCAGGAGTCTTGGCGCGTCGCCGTCGGTTGGCCCGGACGCGGTCAGAGCCGCCAGACCGGAGGCTCCGACCCGTTCGCGACCTCAGCGGCCGCCGCAGCATCGAGACCGGCGACGATGACAGCTTCCATGATCCGGACGAGATGGGCCCGGTCGACCGAGGGGGCGCGCCGTCCCATCGTCCGGACGATCTGGGCCTCCCGCCGCCTGTCCCGGCCTGCATGACCTCCGACCGGCTTGTGCAGCTGCACCTCGGTTGCGAGCGTGACCCGATACTCGAGCAGGGACGCGAGCGCGGCGTCGACCCGGTCTATCGCCTCGCGGCACGCCGCGAGCGACCGCGGGCTCACCTGCCGCACGACCGGTGTGAGCATCGTGGTCGCCTCGAGCGCTGCCTCGACGTCGGCAGCAGATGCATCCTCGGCGAGCCACACGCCGTCGGCGCCTGCGGCGACGGCCGCGCCGGCCAGCCACGGCGTGTTGCCCACGTCCACCACGACCGGCCGGCCCGAGCGCTTCCTGACCTCGCGGACCAGCGCGAGGTCCAGGGTGGTGCGCCCGCCGGCCAGCCGGCGACTTCCGCTCTCGCAGAGCACGACCTCGTCGTTGTGCTCGGCGCGCAGGTACTCCACCGCCGACAGCCACTCGTCGACCGTGCAGTGGTGCCCGCGGTGCAGCACCACGGGCAACTCGAGCCGCCCGACGGCAGCGACCAGCCGGAAGTCCTGCATCCACGGTCCACCCACCACCACACCGTCGGCGTACCGCTGGACCGCGGCCAGGTCGTCGGCTGAGAACGGCTCGACGAGCAGCGGCGCCGCGGTGAGATCGCGGACACGCTCCAGCAGTTCCCGGGCCGGCGCGGCCCCGTGGTGCTGGCGGAGGCTGAAGTGGACGACGTCGCTGCCGCGGCGCGGACCGGCCAGCACCGGGAGGCGGGTACCGCCGATCGTCTGCGCACCGATGCGGACCTCGCGGTGCTGGAGGCTCGTCGACGGGTCGGCCAGTGTGGTCACGGGTGCTCCTCGATGTCGGGCCGCACCCGGTGACGATGTCCGAGTCGGCCGCTGTACGACGAAAGGCCCCAGGCAGTCGCCTGAAGCCTTGTGCCGACTCGGGTGGTGCTGCGTCAGGTCACGTCGACGCCGCCGGCCACCCGGGCCGGCTTCGTAAACGCGTAATACGCCTGTCGCACCCGTCGGACGTTACGCGGACCGGCTCCGGCTCGTCCACCGATGTGGGACTCAGGTCTCAATTTCTGAGACCGCGGTGAGGGCGGCTAGGCCGCCAGCAGGTCCAACGCATGCTGGAGATCGGGGGGATACGGGGACTCGTACTCGACGTGCTCGCCGGTTCCCGGATGCTCGAAACCGAGCTTGACGGCGTGCAGCCACTGGCGTTGCAGGCCCAGGCGCGATGACAGCGTGGGATCGGCGCCGTAGCTGAGGTCACCGACGCACGGATGCCGCAGCGCGCTCATGTGCACCCTGATCTGGTGCGTGCGGCCGGTCTCGAGGTGGATCTCGAGCAGGCTCGCCGCCGCGAAGGCCTCGAGGGTGTCGTAGTGCGTGATGCTCGGCTTGCCGTCCGCGACGACGGCCCAGCGATAGTCGTGTGTCGGGTGGCGGTCGACCGGTGCGTCCACCGTGCCGCGGGACGGGTCGGGATGCCCTTGCACCAGCGCGTGGTAGACCTTGTCGACGGTGCGGTCCCTGAACTGCCGCTTGAGCAGCGTGTACGCCCGCTCGGACTTGGCCACCACCATCAGGCCGCTGGTCCCGACGTCCAGCCGGTGCACGATCCCCTGCCGCTCGGCCGCGCCGCTGGTCGAGATTCGGAAGCCCGCACCGGCCAGCCCTCCCAGAACGGTGGGACCGGCCCACCCTGGACTGGGATGTGCCGCCACGCCGACTGGCTTGTCGACCACCACGATGTCCTCGTCGTCGTGTAGGACGCGCATGCCCTCGACCTGCTCGGGGACGACTGCGACGGGCATCGGCGCCGCTGGCATCTCCACATCGAGCCACGCGCCGGCCCGGACCCGGTCGGACTTCACTGCACCGGCACCTTCGATGAGCACGTGGCCGCGCTCGATCAACTCGGCCGCGCGGCTGCGGGAGAACCCGAACAGTCGCGCCATCGCTGCGTCGAGGCGCTCGCCCTCGAGGCCGTCCGGGATCGGCAGGCCCCGCCGGTCGGTCACCGGCTCTCCTGCTCCGGTCCGGCCTCGGGAGAGGAGCCGTCCGGCGGGTCGCCGTGCTTCACGCCGTTCGAGCCGTCGAGGGCA
>DAIUDS010000081.1:0-10066 GCA_036845485.1 Jiangellaceae bacterium | reverse complement strand
ACGTCGCAGCCCGGGTAGAGCGGCTTGGCCATGGCGATGTCGTAGTCGGGCAGGAACACGATGCGGTGCCGCACCTGGGGGTCGTCGGCGAAGCGCACCATCTCCTGGATGAGCCGCTTGCCACCGTCGTCGGCCGGGTGCGCCTTGCCCGCGGTGACGATCTGGACCGGTCGCTTCGGATGCAGCAGCAGCGCCTTGAGGCGGGCCGGGTCGCGCAGCATCAGCGTCAGCCGTTTGTACGACGGCACGCGGCGCGCGAAGCCGATCGTGAGCACGTCGGGATCCAGCACGCCGTCGATCCAGCCGAGCTCGGCCTCGCTCGCGCCGCGCTCACGACACGACTCACGCAGCCGTCGCCGCGCCTCGGCCACCAGCCCTTCCCGAAGCACCCGCTTGGTCGCCCAGATCTCCGCGTCGCGAACCTTGGCGACGGCCTGCTCCCAGCCTTCCCCGCGCTGGACCAGGTCGGCGCCACCGGCGCGGCGAGCGAGCCGCATCACCTCCGGGGCCACCCAGGTCGGCGCGTGCACGCCGTTGGTGACCGACGTGATCGGCACCTCGTTCTGGTCGAACGCAGGCCACAACCCGGCGAACATGCTGCGGCTGACCTGACCGTGCAGCTTGCTGACACCGTTCGCGCGCTGAGCCAGGCGCAGACCCATGACAGCCATGTTGAACACGTTGCGGTCGCCGCCGGGGTAGTCCTCGGCGCCCAGCGCCAGGATCCGATCGACCGGCAGGCCGGGAGAGGCGTTGTCGCCACCGAAGTACTGCTGGATCATGTCGCGCGGGAACCGGTCGATTCCTGCCGGCACTGGCGTGTGCGTGGTGAAGACGGTGCCCGACCGGGCGGCTTCGAGTGCAGCATCGAGATCCAGGCCCGCCCCCTCGGTGAGCTCGCGGATCCGTTCGAGACCGAGGAAGCCGGCATGACCCTCGTTGGTGTGGAAGACCTCCGGGGCGGGCGTCCCGGTAACGCGGCTGTACTCACGCAGGGCCCGAACGCCGCCGATCCCGAGCAGCATCTCCTGCAACAACCGGTGCTCGCTGCTGCCGCCGTACAGCCGGTCCGTCACCTCTCGTTCCGCCGGACCGTTCTCCTCGGTGTCCGAGTCGAGCATGAGCAATGGCACCCGCCCGACCTGGGCCACCCAGACCGCCGCCGCGAGCCTGCGTCCACCGGGCAATCCGACGTAGATCCGCACCGGCGAGCCGTCCGCGTCCCTCAGCAGGGAGACCGGCAGGTTGTTCGGGTCGACCAGCGGATATCGCTCCTGCTGCCAGCCGTCGCGCGAGAGCGACTGCACGAAGTAGCCGTGCCGGTACAGCAATCCGACGCCGACCACCGGAACGCCCAGGTCGCTCGCCGCCTTGAGGTGGTCGCCGGCCAGGATGCCCAGCCCGCCGGAGTACTGAGGCAGCACGTGGGTGATACCGAACTCGGGCGAGAAGTAGGCGATCGTGGCGGGCGCGCCAGCATCCGTCCGCTGGTACCAGCGGTCCTCCGCCAGGTAACGCTGCAGGTCGTCGTGTGCGCTGCTGACGCGGCTGAGGAAGGTTTCGTCCGACCCGAGCGCGACGAGGCGTTCGGTTGCCACCTCGCCCAGCAGCCGTACCGGGTCGCGCTGCACCGACTCCCACAGGGCCGGGTCGACAGCGGCGAAGACCTCCTGGGTCGGCGAGTGCCAGGACCAGCGGAGGTTGGCGACCAGCTCGCCGAGCGGCTCGAGCGCAGCTGGCAGCACGGTACGAACGGTCAGACGTCGGATGGCGCGCACCCGCGTACGTTAGTCGGTGCACCATCAACGACATTCGGGACGGTCGCGTCATCTGGCTTCCCGAGTGGGTACCGTGGCATCGATGACTGGACGCATCCCGATCCTCGACGTCCAACCCGTGATCGGGTGCGGGCGCTACCCCGCCAAGGCTGTCGTGGGGGAAGTCTTCGAGGTCTCCGCGACGGTCTTCCGCGAGGGTCACGACGTTGTCGCGGCGGCCGCAGCCCTGCGTGACGAATCCGGCAAGCTCCGCCACTGGGCCCGGATGCGTCCGCAGGACCCGTACTCCGACCGATGGCTTGCCCAGGTCACACCGGACGGTGAGGGCGACTGGACGATCTCGGTCGAGGGCTGGTCCGACCCCGTCGCCAGCTGGCGACACACGGCCGAGGTGAAGATCCCGGCCGACATCGACGTGGACCTGGTCTTCGCCGAAGGCGCGCAGCTGATGGAGCGTGCCGCGGCGGCGCTGCCGCGCGGCCGCACCCACCACCGGCGCCTGCTCAGAGACACCGCCAAGGCGATGCGCGACAGCCGGCGTCCGGCGCCCGCCCGGCTGGCGGCGGCCGTGGCGGCCGACGTGGACGCCGTGCTCGAGATGCACCCGCTGCGCGATCTGCTCACCGAGGACGGCCCGTACCCGCTGCGTGTCGACCGGGAGAGGGCGCTCTACGGCTCCTGGTACGAGTTCTTCCCCCGCTCGGAGGGTGCGCGGCGCGACGCCGACGGCACTTGGATCTCCGGCACGTTCACGACGGCGGCGCAGCGGTTGCCGGCCATCGCCGCCATGGGATTCGACGTGGCGTACCTGCCCCCGATTCATCCGATCGGCCGCACCTTTCGCAAGGGCGCCAACAACACGCTCACGGCCGATCCGGCCGACCCGGGCGTGCCCTGGGCCATCGGCTCTGCGGAGGGCGGCCACGACGCGATCCATCCCGAGCTCGGAACGATCGACGACTTCGACGCCTTGGTCGGACGCGCTCGTGACCTCGGCCTGGAAGTCGCCCTCGACCTGGCGCTGCAGTGCTCACCGGACCACCCCTGGGTGGAGGAGCACCCAGAGTGGTTCACGACGCGGGCGGACGGCACCATCGCGTATGCCGAAAACCCGCCCAAGAAGTACCAGGACATCTACCCGCTGAACTTCGACAACGACCCCGAAGGCATCTACGCGGAGGTACGCCGCGTCGTCCGGCACTGGATGGCCCACGGCGTGCGCATCTTCCGCGTCGACAACCCGCACACCAAGCCGGTGAACTTCTGGCGGCGCCTCCTCGACGACATCCGGCGCAGCGATCCCGATGTCGTGTTCCTGGCCGAGGCCTTCACCCGCCACGCCATGATGCACACCCTGGCCAAGGTCGGCTTCGGCCAGTCGTACACGTACTTCACCTGGAAGAACGGCAAGGACGAGCTCACCGAGTACCTGACCGAGTTGCGCGACGCCGCCGCCTACATGCGGCCCAACCTGTTCGTCAACACGCCGGACATCCTGCACGCCTACCTGCAGTACGGCGGCCCGGTGGCGTTCAAGATCCGCGCTGTGC
Organism: Jiangellaceae bacterium; assembly: GCA_036845485.1. Classification (GTDB taxonomy): domain Bacteria; phylum Actinomycetota; class Actinomycetes; order Jiangellales; family Jiangellaceae; genus DAIUDS01. The sequence goes on along the minus strand of DAIUDS010000081.1, from coordinate 6,738 downwards.
TTGCCGCAATGCTCTCACCCACCTGGGGTGTCTACGCAGGGTACGAACTGTACGAACACGTCTCGGTGCGGCCGGGCAGTGAGGAGTACCTCAACTCGGAGAAGTACCAGTACCGCCCCCGCGACTGGGCCGCCTACGAGGTCGGGGGGCCACGAGCGGGCCAATCGCTCGCGCCATACCTGACCAGGCTCAACGCAATCAGGCACGAGCACCCGGCGCTGCGCCGGCTTCGCAACCTGCGCTTCCACTACGTCGACAACCCCGACGTCATCTGCTTCTCCAAGCGCGAGGGTGACGACGCGGTGATCATCGTGGTCAACCTCGACCCGCACGGACCACGCGAAGCCACGGTCTCGCTCGACATGCCCGCTCTCGGGTTCGACTGGCACGAAACGTTCGCCGCGCACGACGAGCTGTCCGGCCAGACGTTCCACTGGGGCCAGCACGACTACGTGTGGCTCGATCCGGCCGCTGAGCCGGCGCATGTGCTTGCCGTGCGGCGGTGGAACGCGTGAACTACGAGCACCACCTGCCGGCCCCAGGTACCGACCCCGAGTGGTTCAAGCGCGCGGTCTTCTACGAGGTGCTGGTCCGCTCGTTCAAGGACTCCGACGGCGACGGCGTCGGCGACCTGCAAGGCCTGATCGAGAAGCTCGACTTCCTCGAGTGGCTCGGCGTCGACTGCCTGTGGCTGCCGCCGTTCTACCCGTCACCCCTTCGTGACGGCGGCTACGACGTCTCCGACTACAAGAACGTCCTGCCCGAGTTCGGCACACTCGAGGACTTCAGCCGGTTCGTTCGGCTGGCGCACGACCGGGGCATGCGGGTCATCGTCGACTTCGTCATGAACCACACCAGCGACCAGCACGCCTGGTTCCAGGCGTCCCGCCAGGACCCGGACGGCCCGTACGGCGACTTCTACGTCTGGGCCGACGACGACACCGGCTATTCCGACGCGCGCATCATCTTCGTCGACACCGAGACGTCGAACTGGGCGTTCGACCCGGTTCGCCGGCAGTACTACTGGCACCGCTTCTTCAGCCACCAACCCGATCTGAACTACGAGAACCCCGCCGTCGGTGAGGCCGTGATCGACGCCCTGCGCTTCTGGCTCGACCTCGGCATCGACGGCTTCCGGCTCGACGCCGTCCCCTACCTGTTCGAGGAGGAGGGCACCAACTGCGAGAACCTCCCCCAGACCCATGGCTTTCTCAAGCAGCTCCGCAAGGTGATCGAGGACGAGTATCCCGACACCGTGCTGCTGTGCGAGGCCAACCAGTGGCCCGCCGACGTCGTGGAGTACTTCGGCGACTTCGCCTCCGGCGGCGACGAATGTCACATGGCCTTCCATTTCCCGGTCATGCCGCGGATCTTCATGGCGGTTCGCCGCGAGTCGAGGTACCCGGTATCGGAGATCATGACGCAGACGCCGGTCATCCCGGCCGGCTGCCAGTGGGGCATCTTCCTGCGCAACCATGACGAGCTCACGCTCGAGATGGTCACCGACGACGAACGCGACTACATGTGGACTGAATACGCCAAGGACCCGCGGATGAAGGCGAACATCGGCATCCGCCGCCGGCTTGCGCCGCTCCTGGAGAACGACACCAACCGGATCGAGCTGTTCACGGCGTTGTTGCTCTCGCTACCGGGTTCGCCCGTGCTCTATTACGGGGACGAGATCGGCATGGGAGACAACATCTGGCTCGGCGACCGAGACGGCGTCCGCACTCCCATGCAGTGGACACCGGACCGCAACGCGGGGTTCTCGACCGCGGACCCGGGCCGGCTCACACTTCCGGTCGTCATGGATGCCGTGTACGGCTACCAGGTGACCAGTGTCGAGTCGCAGCTCACCAACACCTCGTCGCTGTTGCACTGGACCCGGCGCATGATCGAGGTCCGCAAGCAGAACCCGGCATTCGGCCTCGGGGACTTCACCGATCTCGGCGGTTCGAACCCGAGCGTGCTCTCCTATGTGCGCGTGTTCGGGGACGACGTCGTGCTCTGCGTGAACAACCTGTCCCGGTTCCCGCAGCCGGTCGAACTCGACCTGCGCCGGTTCGAAGGCTGCCAGCCGATCGAGCTGATGGGAGGGGTGCGGTTCCCGCCGATCGGCGAGCTGCCGTATCTGCTGACACTGGCCACACACGGGTTCTACTGGTTCCGGCTGGTCGCGCCGGTAGGGGAGTCGCCGCCATGACCGTCGAGACCGCCGTCGCCCTGCTGACGGAGTGGCTGCCTAAGCAGCGGTGGTTCGCCGGCAAGAACGACCCGATCGACTCGGTCCGCGCCGTCGGAGCAACGCGGCTGCGCGAGTCCGAGCCGGAGGTCTGGCATCTGCTCGTCGAGGTCGCCCAGCGAGACGGCCTCGACGTCTATCAGGTACCAGTGAGCCTGCGTGACCACTTGGACGCCCGGCTAGAGCACGTGCTGCTCGGCGAGGTCGAGGGGCGCTACGTGTACGACGCGCTGCACGACAAGAATGCCACCGCCGACCTGCTGCAGAAGTTCGCCGACCAGGACCAGGTCGAGAACCTGTCCTTCCGGACCGAGCCGGGAGCCTCTCTGCCGCTGGGCGAAGCGTCGCTCGTGCTGACCCACGAGCAGAGCAACACGTCACTGGCATACGGCGACGAGGCGCTGCTCAAGGTCTTCCGCCGGGTCGTACCCGGGGCGAACCCGGACGTCGAGATCCACGACGCACTGACCCGGGCCGGCTGCGAATACGTCGCGCCTCTTCTGGGTTGGCTCGACGGCACCTGGATCGACGGTACCGGGCGGCGCCACGAGGCGAGCCTGGCGATGCTCCAGGCGTTCCTCACCACCGCGACCGACGGTTGGGCGCTCGCAACGACGAGCGTGCGCGACCTCTATGCCGAGGCCGACCTGCACGCGTACGAGGTCGGGGGCGATTTCGCCGGCGAGGCCGAGCGGCTCGGGCATGCGACCGCCGAGGTCCACGCTGCGCTGGCCGACGTCCTGCCTACGCGTGTTCTCTCCGGCGACGAGGTCGTCGCGATGGCAACCCGCATGCGGACGCGCCTGGAGGCCGCCGTCGTCACGGTGCCGGAGCTCACCCAGCACGCGCCGGCGCTCGCCGAGGCGTTCGACCGGCTGGCCGAGCACGACAAGCCGGTGGCCGCGCAACGGGTGCACGGCGACCTCCATCTGGGGCAGGTCCTCCGGACCGTCGTGGGATGGAAGCTGGTCGACTTCGAAGGTGAGCCGGCCAAGCCGCGGGACGAGCGCGTCACCCTCGACTCGCCGGTCCGCGACGTCGCGGCGATGTTGCGCTCGTTCGACTATGCCGCCCGCCACCTTCTCGTCACCGACCATCCGGGCAGCGAACAGATCGCCTACCGGGCGGCCGAGTGGGCCGAGCGCAACCGAGCGGCCTTCTGCGAGGGCTACGCGAAGGCGGCCGGACACGACTCGCGGGAGGAGCAGGTCCTGCTGCGTGCCTACGAGACCGACAAGGTCGTCTACGAGGCCGTCTACGAGGCGCGCAACCGTCCGGACTGGCTTGCGATCCCCCTGGCCGGTGCCGAGAGCCTCGCGACCGACCGTCCCTGACGCCCGCTGATCAGTCGGCCACGGGCCGGCGCAGACCGGGCAGCGTGGACGGAGCACCGGGCGGATCGGCCGGGAACGGCCGCCAGGACGGCACACCGGCCGGCTGCTCGGTGAGCGGCCAACCCGGTGACTCGGGCGATCCGGGCGGCGTCGGCGCAGGCGTCGTCGGAGTAGTCGCGTCAAGGTCGGACACACTCGGCGTCGAGGTCGGGTCCGGCTCGATCAGGTCGGTCAACTCCGGTTCGGTTTGCGCCACGAGTCCGCACGGCTCCGTCACGGCCAACTCCGGAGTGCACGGCTCGAGCGTCGGCGACTCCGTGGGCACCGGCGTCGGCGAAGTGGCCGACGGTTCCTCCGGGCTGGGAGATCCCGTCGATGCACCGGTCGGCATCGGGAAGGGTTCCCAGCCACCGGGGTCGCCCCCGCCAGTGCCGTCAGGCTCGGCGGGCGGTGCGCCGAACAGGACATGCGCGATGTCCTGCAGCGGAGCCGGCAGCGAACCGTCAGCGGCCGCGGCGGCGACTCCGCCCATGCCGAGCGAGGCGGCAAGCGCCACTGCGGCCATCTTTTGGCCGACGGAGCGGCGCATCGGGCGGGATCGCTGTTCCTCGAGGTCGGCGTCCGTACTCATCGCCTGCCGAAAGGCCGCAAGCGCAGTGTCCTCACCACGCAGTTCGTCAGGCCGAGCCGGCAGTCGCAGGGCGGCAACCAGATCCGCAAGCGCCAGTGCCTCCGGCGGCGCACCCACCCGGACCGGTCGGCCGCACAGAATCCCGGCAACCATCCTGTCCGGCAGCACGGCATCGGGGCCGGGAAGGCGCAACAGGCTCTCGGGCATGTCGTCCCAGCGGCCGTTGTTGGCGCTCATCGCTCCACACCCCCTGTCGCCATCTGCTCGGTCAGGACCGCTGCCAAGCGCCGCAGACCACGATGGGTCAGCACGCGTACCGCGCCGGGCGACTTGCCGAGCAGACCGGCGACCTGTGCGATGTCCAGACCCGCCACCACCCGCAACAAGATTGCCTCGGCCTGACTCTGCGGCAGAGTCCGCACCAAGGTCAACGCCCGTTTCGTCGCCTCCTCGTCCTCGTAGTCCTCGGCGACGTCCCGGGCCTCGTTCAGGTAGATCTCCTCGGCGTCCTGAAGCACGACCGTCGGCCGGCGTGCATCCCGGCGGACATGGTCGATGATCTTACGTCGGGCGATGGTAAAGACCCATGCGCGGAACCCCTGCTCGTCGCCGTCGAAGCGGCGCAGCGCACGGCTGACCTCGAGCCACACCTCTGCACTGATGTCCTCACCGTGCCCTGGTGCTTGCGCCCACGAGTACCGGAGCAGCGCCGGCTGGATGTCGTTGTAGATCAGTGCGAAAGCGTGCTCGTTACCAGAACGGGCACGCGCGAGAGTTTCGAGGAACCTCTGCTCCAGCATGATCGGTCCAAACAACCCAGGTTGCCAGTCGGCTTGCTCGCCCGACGATAGCGGCACCCAATCAGGCGCGCACGCAAATGCACATTCGAATCTGCTGGCCTATGTAACGGCCCGGCATCGGCCAGCGTTCTAGCAGATAGCACCACGTCTTGCGCGACATGCCCGGGACAGATCGCCAGATTCCGGACAGATTTCGTGCAGGCCCGGGGGGACCGCGACAGCCCCGGCCCTTATTGGGCCGGGGCTGCCGCGAGGGGACACGACGATGCGCCGACCATGGCAGGTCGCACTGACCGGGTGACGTTGCATGATCAACGCGGGCTCGCGTGTGGCCGACTATGGTCGGTGGAATGAGAGCCGTGCCGTCATTCCTCGGTGAGGTCGATCTCCATCTGATCGGCGAGGGCCGTCACGAGCGACTGTGGGACGTTCTCGGCGCGCACGTTCGCACCGCCGGCGACGTGACCGGCGTTGCGTTCGCCGTGTGGGCGCCGAACGCCCGCGGGATCCGCGTCGTCGGCGACTTCAACCACTGGAACGGTGAGGGCCACGAGATGCGCCCCCTCAATACCAGCGGAGTGTGGGAGCTGTACGTCCCGGGCACCGGTAACGGCACGCGTTACAAGTTCGAGATCCACGGAGCCGACGGTTCCTGGAAGCTGCGCGCCGACCCGATGGCGTTTCGGTCGGAGGCTCCTCCGGCGACGGCGTCGGTGGTCTTCACCTCGGCATACGCCTGGGACGACCGTGACTGGATGACCGCACGTGCACGAGGTGGCAGCGCACACGACCGGCCGATGTCGGTCTACGAGGTCCACCTCGGGTCGTGGCGGCGCGGCCGCTCCTACCGCGAGCTTGCCGACGAGCTCACGGCGTACGTCGTCGAAACCGGGTTCACCCACGTCGAGCTGCTGCCCGTGGCCGAGCACCCGTACGGCGGCTCGTGGGGCTACCAGGTGACCTCCTACTTCGCGCCGACCGCCCGATTCGGCTCGCCCGACGACTTCCGTTACCTGGTCGACCGCCTCCACCAGGCCGGCGTCGGAGTGATCGTCGACTGGGTGCCCGGGCATTTCCCGAGGGACGACTGGGCGCTGGCCCGCTTCGACGGTTCACCGCTGTACGAGCACGCCGACCCGCGTCGCGGCGAACAGCCCGACTGGGGCACGTACGTGTTCAACTTCGGCCGGCACGAGGTCCGCAACTTCCTGGTCGCCAACGCGCTGTACTGGCTCGAGGAGTTCCATGTCGACGGCCTCCGGGTCGACGCGGTGGCGTCGATGCTCTACCTCGACTACTCGCGGCCCGAAGGCCAATGGATGCCCAACGTCTACGGGGGCCGTGAGAACCTGGACGCGATCTCGTTCCTCCAGGAGGTCAACGCGACGGCCTACCGACGCGTGCCGGGCGTGGTCACGGTCGCCGAGGAGTCGACCGCCTGGCCGGGGGTCACCAACCCCACACATCTGGGCGGCCTGGGCTTCGGCCTCAAGTGGAACATGGGCTGGATGAGCGACTCGCTCGGTTACATGTCGCACGATCCCATCCATCGCCAGTACCACCACCACCAGATGACGTTCTCGCTGATGTACGCCTACAGCGAGAACTTCCTGCTCCCGCTCTCGCACGACGAGGTCGTGCACGGCAAGGGCTCGCTGCTGCGCAAGATGCCGGGCGACCGGTGGCAGCAGCTGGCCAACCTGCGGGCGTACCTCGCCTTCATGTGGGCCC
>DAIUDS010000080.1:0-10218 GCA_036845485.1 Jiangellaceae bacterium | reverse complement strand
TGGACGCGGGATATGAGGTGGCACGACAGGACTTCCTGTTCAACCGTTTTTCGGAGCTGTCCGAGCCGGTGTTCGAGCAGGTGGAGCCGAACCAGGTGACCTACGTCCCCAACGAGGACTTCATCACGATGGAGTACTCGGGGAGCGGTGATGTCACCGAGTCGCTCCAGGCGGTCGACCTGGTGCTGCCACCAGGGGCGACGGCCAGTACGTCGAACAGCGGTTGCGAGCCGGAGGACTTCGACGACTTCGTCGCAGGCAACATCGCGCTGATCCAGCGCGGGACCTGCGACTTCTCGGTCAAGGCGCACAACGCCTTCTCGGCCGGTGCGGTCGGCGTCATCATCTTCAACGAAGGCCAGGAGGGGCGCACGGAAACCCTGTCGGGCACGCTGGGCGACGCATTCTCCGACCCCATTCCGGTCATCGGCACCTCGTTCGAGATCGGCAACGAGCTCGCCGCGCTGCTCGAGGAGGGCGACGTCGTCATCCACCTCTTGACCGAGACGCTGATCGAGCTGGATGTGCCTACGCAGAATCTGATCGCCGAGACACCCACAGGGAATGACGACCGCGTCGTCATGGCCGGGGCGCACCTCGACTCCGTACCCCCCGGCCCCGGTATCGAGGACAACGGCACCGGGTCTGCCACGCTGCTGGAGACCGCGCTGCAGATGGCTGCTCTCGGCATTGAGCCGACCAACACCGTCCGGTTCGCCTGGTGGAGCGCGGAGGAGGCCGGCCTGATCGGCTCGCAGTTCTACGTCGACAGCCTGACCAAGTCGGAGGCCAAAGACATCGAGCTGTACCTCAACTTCGACATGATCGGCTCGCCGAACTACGCCCGGTTCGTGTACGACGGCGACGGCTCGGCGTTCGGGATCAGGGGTCCCGCCGGTAGCCACGCCATCGAAGAGGTCTTCGAGGAGTTCTTCGCCTCGCAGGGTCTGGCGTCCGAGCCGACGGCGTTCGACGGACGGTCGGACTACGACGCGTTCATAACCGTCGGCATCCCGGCCGGTGGGCTGTTCACCGGCGCGGAGGACAACAAGACCGCGGATCAGGTGGCCCTCTACGGCGGCCTGGCGACGTTCGACGGCGAGGTTGTGGCGTACGACCCGTGCTATCACCAGGCGTGCGACAGCTTGGACCCGATCGGCGACGGTGCCGACGCCGGACTGTACGAAGCCCTCAACGAGGCGTACGGCGGCGCTCTCGAGTACAACGGTGTGATCAGCAACGTCAACACGCTGGCCCTCGAGGAGATGTCCGACGCTGTGGCTCACGCGGTGCTGCTCTACGCCATGTCCACGAGTTCGGTCAGTGGCACTGGTCAAGCCTCCAAGCAGGCAATGCTGGCGGCTGGCGACCGACTCGGCGCGCACTTCAAGCGCTGACGGCCTCCTGACGAAAGGCACGGTTCGGCCACCGCACCCCGGTGCGGTGGCCGAACCGTTTTCAGGTTCCCCACGTAGGCAAGCAGGCTCCGCTCGTTGGCGCGGCCTCGCCCACGGACCGCCGACATCACCGCTCAGAAGGGGCAGCCGGTGCTGTCGTCGACTGAGCCACTGGTATCGATGACCGGCCGCTCGTCCTCGATGGCTCGTGGCCCGACGGGCGGAACGACCTGAGCGTCGAGAACCGGTGGCGTGTCGGTCTGGTACGCGTGACCGGTGGGTGCCGTCCAGGTGGTAGTGCCGTCGCCTCCGCGGCGCCAGGTCCAACCGCCTTCGGTCTTGGCGCGGTGGTGATGGCGGCACAGTGGCGCCAGGTTCGCCGCGCTGGTGTGACCCTGCGGGTACGGGACGCCGTGGTCGAGGTCGCAACGTCGGGCCGGCTGCCGGCAACCGGGGAAGATGCAGACCTGGTCGCGTGCGACGACGTACCGATCGAGTGCGGGTGGCGGTCGATACACGGTTGCGCCGTAGTCGAGCAGCGTGCCGGTCACCGGGTCGGTCAGGAGCCGGTGCCAGGTTGCGTCGGGATCGGCTGCGACACGTCGGGCGGCTGCTGCAGGAATCGGACCATAGCCGGCGAGCTCACCCGGGTGGTCGTCGACGCCGAGCAGTGTGGTGGCGGCCACGGTGACCTGGATGTGCGGCCCGTGCCTGCGCTGCCGGGTCAGCCTGCGACCGGGCCGGTCGCTGGGACTCCCGGACTCACCAGACTCGAGGCGGGGACCGCACGCGGAGCATGCCCGGGCAGCGGCTGCGGGCGCTGAGTCGCCCGAGCTGAGCACGTCGGCGCACAGGTCGACGAGCGCGTCGACGCGGCGCGCCTCGACTGGCCTGGGGTCGTTGGGGTCGGCAGACTGAGCGATCGCGTCCACCGCCGTGAACACGGCCATGGCGTCTTCAGCCGGCATCACCCCGACGATCTCGGCCATGCCGTCCATTAGTGGGTGTACATCCAGGAACCGATCGGCCACGGCCTTCTCGCGGCGCTTCGCTACGGCCTCGGGATCAGCCGCGGCGACCGCGCGGAGAAGGCTTCGGCGCAGCTCCGAGGTCGTCTGCGAACCTGCCCGTCGTAGCACCCGCTCCTCGACCGCCTGCCGAGTCGCCCTGTCGGACAACCCGACGGTGTGCTGGACGATCGCCCGCGCCTTGGCGAGATCGATCCGCCCGTAGAGCAGCGCCTGCCGGGTCGCGGGCAGCCGATCGGACAGATCTAGAGCGAGCGCGAGCTTGACATCTGCGGCGCGGCGGGTGATCCGCAGCCGGGCGGCTATCTCGTCCGCGGCAAACTCACTGACCGCTCGGCCTGGCTCATCCGGGGCGTACGGTCCCGGCCGCCGGCGTGCGAACTCGGCGATCCCCTCGGCCTGCCTGGCCTGCGCCCAGGAGATGAGGCGTTCCCATCCAGCCGTGACCTCCATAAGGTCGTGGCTGGACAGATCGGCGGGCGAGAAACTCGCCAAGGCGGCAGCCAGACTCGGCGCCGGCGGCCGGTCGGCGAGCTCACCGACGCCGGTCGGGGAATCATGCCAGGCCGGCCGGCGGACCGCAGGCCGGTACCTGCCGGCCTGACGCTTGACCGCTCGGTCCATGGGGCCGAGGGCCGGCCGCGGAGGTTTCGGAAGGATCGACCGCAGCCGCGCCAGCGCCGCCTGTTTGACATCGCCCGACGAGGTGCTGGGCAGCTGGGCCGGTTCGAACATGCGTCCAGTTTCCCAGGCCCCACTGACAATCCCCGGCCTCTGCGTCTGCCTGTCGCAGGGGCCGTTCAGGCGGTCGTTCTGTCGAGGTGCTGCAGCAGCTCGTGGGCCGCAAGCTCGATGTCCTTGTGACGCCACTCGGAAGCTCGATACACGCATGCGATCAAGCCGGTCCGATGGACCCGGCGGAAGTCGCCGTACACGAATGCGTACCTGGCCTTGGTCTGCTCTGCGACGCCGTCGGTGAGCCCGAGATGCCACTCGGCGTACTCGTCCCAGGAATGTGCTTTCAGGAAGGCGTTCTGGGAGTCTGCCCGAGGCTGCACGTCGCCCCAATCGCTGTCGAGGACGTACTGGCGCGAGTCGATGAGACGACGGGCACGGGCCATCGCGTCAGGATTGAGCGAGTAGGAGGCCATGCTGCATTGTCCCCCGACGCTGCTGCCGGCATGCCGATCCGCATCTGAGACGGCTTCATACGGCGGCTGGAAACGTCTCCGGCTCTCGTACCTATATCCAGCTCGGGTTGACCAGGTGCACCGATCTTGCGCGCCACGAACGTTTCCAGTGGCGCACCGAGCGCCGAGGACCACATGGGCCGCCACCGGAACGCCGCCCCGTGGAAGCGCAAGCACCACGGGGCCGGTCGAAGGCCTCGTCGGCCAGTCGGTTCGCCAGCTGACGGCCAGCGTCGTCTCGGTCTCGGAACATCGCAGCACTTTCGGCTTCACCGCCTTGCCTACCCGTCTGCGGCCTGTCCAACCGGGCGGGTGTGAACGGCCCAGGCGCCCTGCAACAGCGAGCCAGGCGTGCACAGGTTCGCCTTTCCCCCCTGACGCACCAGCATCAGCATCAGCATCAGCATCAGGAGCACGGTTCATGGCAGGCGTGGCGGGTAAACACGCAATCGGCCTACGGAGGGAGCAGCTGATGAGGCGCCAGGGCTGGCATCGACTCGATGGAGTGCCATGGCTGCGGGTGATGCTCGCGCCCGATGTGCAGAACGGCGGATCGACCAGCATCAGCCCGCAACCGGACGATGGCGACGGCGTCGAGGACCAGGACTCGGAGCCGACGCTGAACGCACCTCCGGAAGGCCGGCCCTCCGGAGCTGGACCCCTGGGAACCGGAGCAGGCGGTCCTGGCGGCGGAGGTCAGGCCGATAGTCCGGATGTCACCGACACCGACATGGCACAGGAAGATGATCAGAGCCGATGAACGACGGCACGCGGCACACCCGAGGGGGACCCGCGACCACACATCAGGCTCTGCATGACATGTCGACCGGCGTGGCCGGCGAATCCCATCTCGGCGCTACGGCGACGGGTGGAACGGCAGAAGTCACAGGCACCGTTGGGCGAGTGCACGAAGTCACCGTCGTCGTCGTCACCCGGAACCGGCGGGACGAGGTTCTCCGCACTGTTCCACGCCACGAGGCACCGGTCGTGCTGGTCGACAACGCATCATCCGACGGGACGGCTGACGCCGTCCGGCGGCAGTTACCCGACGTCAGGGTCGTCGAACTGCGCCGTAATGTGGGCGCTCGCGCCCGGACGATCGGTGCCCAGCTCGCCGGGACACCGTTCGTCGCTTTCGCTGACGACGACTCCTGGTGGGCACCTGGCGCCCTGCATTTGGCCGAGCGGATCATGCGCGACCATCCTCGTCTCGCCGTGCTTGCGGCCCAGATCCGGACCATGCCTGGCCAAGACATAGACCCGGTTTGCGAGGCTATGGCGCAGTCCGCCTTGGGCCGTGAACCGGATCTCCCCGGTCCCTCTGTGCTGGGATTCGTGGCTTGCGCCGCTGTCCTGCGCCGCGATGCCTTCCTGGCGGTCGGTGGCTTCGACGACGTAGTTCGCTTCCCCGGCGAGGAGGAACGCGTTGCCCTCGACCTCGCTGCGGCCGGTTTCGGACTGGCCTACGTAGCCGAAGTCGTCGCCCACCATGATCCCTCGCCACGACGCGATGGAGTATGGCTTCGCAAGGCCGGAGTGACACGCAGCCGGCTGCTGACCGCCTTGATGCGCCGGCCATGGCCGGAGGTGCGGCACGAGGCGTTGACAGCGGTCCGAAGTGGGTCCAGCGGCTGGTATGGACTTCTCAGCGCGCTGCCTCGGCTCCCGCTGGCGCTCCGCCGCCGCTCTCAGGCATTCGACGTCGTCGCGTCAGTGCGCAGGGCTGCCTGACGCGACGGTCACCGGTTGGGTGGCGCCATGCTGATGTCGGCCAACGCCGACCGGGGGTCACGGGTGACGGCCAGGTCGCCGAGGGACACGAAGCCGATTGCCTCGCCCGTGTCGTTGATCACCGGAAGTCGCCGCACGGCCCGCTCGCGCATGAGTCGGATCACCTCGTCCACCGGTGTGTCCGGATGAGCGGCCACCAGGTCGGTGCTGCACACGTGGCCCACCAAGGTTGTGCTCGGGTCCATTCCACCGGCGAGAACCCGCACCACCAGGTCGCGGTCGGTGACGAGGCCTGCCACCTTGCCGTCCTCCGTGACCAGCACGTCGCCGATGTCGTTGTCGCGCATCGTCTCGGCTGCCGTGCTGACCGGGGCCGTGGACGAGACGCTGATCGGCATCGTGGTCATCACCTCGGACGCAGTCTGCGCTGCCATCACTCCTCCTCGAGGGTCCCTCGGGTGCCCTTCCTGCCTGCGTACCCACCGCCACGATGAGCAACCCCATTGGCTTCGGCGGCCGCGTTTCACCCGTCAAGCGCGGGGTAGCCGGACTGTGGCCGACCGATTCCAGGCCGAGGGAGTGCTGATGCAATCACCCGCGGCTTCGATTCCGCACGACCGGGTCCCCGGACAGCACTGGTCGTCGCCGGGGTCCGACGCCGCACGAGCACCGGTGGAGACGACATGCAACCCAAGGCAGAGCCGCAGGATCGCAATGTCCAGCACCAGACGTTCCTGGGCATCTATCTCAACGACCACCTGGCCGGCGCGACAGCCGGAGTCGAGCTCGCCCGAAGGCTGGCCAAGTCTCAGCACGGCTCGGAGAACGGCGAGCCGCTCTCCGAACTCGTCGACGCGATCGCCCAGGACCGATCCGAGCTGCTGGACATCATGGCCGATTTCGGCGTCCCGATCCGGCGATACAAGGTCATCACTGCCTGGATCGCCGAGAAGGGCGGGCGGCTGAAGCTCAACGGCCGGCTGCTCAACCGATCCCCGCTCAGCACGCTGGTCGAGCTCGAGGTGCTGCGGCTCGGCGTTGAAGGCAAAGCGGCGATGTGGCGCACACTACGCGCCGTCGCAGCCTCTCACGGCGAACCCCAGACGACCCGTCTCGGCCGCCTGGCAGCCGATGCAAGGCGACAGTCCGACACACTGGAGGACCTGCGGATGCGCACAGCCGCCGGCGTGCTCGGACTTCCCGTCACCACCTGACGCGGCGAACGTTTCAACCCGCGGGGCCACCGTGGCGATCGATGCCGGTTCGTCGGTGCCGACGGCGGGCGCCCAACGTCGCGCCGACACCGGCCGCGGCAGCACCGGCGACAGCGGTGAGCGCGCCGCGGTGCCATGACATCCACAGCTGAGGGCTGCGGGTCTTGGCGCGCCGGTCGAACCGGCCGTGTGCGCCGAAGTCCTGGCTGGGCTCGTCGTCCATCGGACTCCAGAGGTTCGCCGGTCGGCCCGGTTCCTGCGGCTCCCCGGTCTGCTGCGACTTGTAGCCCGTCCAGGCCAGATACCGGTCGAGCAGCCCGGCGGCGAACTTGTTGGCGATCAGCGTTCCGACTGTCGGCAGCCCGACCCAGTACTCCCGCCGGGACGGGTGGTCTGCTGCGTAGACGACCGCCCTCGCCGCCACTTCGGGCTGGAAGATGGGCGGCACCGGCTGCGCCCGGCGAGGCATCCGCGACAGGGCCCAGTCGAACTGCGGTGTGTTGAGCGCCGGTAACTGGACCATCGTCGTCCGTACCCTGGACCCGTCGTGGAGCAGCTCGCAGCTCAGCGACTCGTGGAAGCCTTGAATCGCGTGCTTGGCGCCGCAATAGGCGGACTGGAGCGGGATACCACGGTAGGCAAGGGCGGACCCGACGTGGACGATCGCGCCCCGGTCCCGGGGGATCATATGGCGCAGCGCCGCACGGGTGCCGTTCACGTAACCCAGGTAGGTCACCTCGGTCACACGCTGGTACTCCTCCGCGCTGACCGACGTGAAGGGCGCGAACACGGTGCTGAACGCGTTGTTGACCCAGACGTCGATCTCGCCTAGCTCGTCCTCGACCCGCTGTGCGGCCTGGTCGACCATGTGGTGGTCGGCCGCATCCACCGGAATGACGACCGCCTCACCGCCGGCGCTCTGCACCTCCTGCGCCGCCCTGCCCAGCGCCGCTTCGCCTCGCGCCAGCAGCGCCACCCGGTCGCCTCGATCTGCGAACAGCCGTGCTGTCGCCCGGCCGACTCCGGCGCTGGCGCCGGTCACGACGACCACACGCGGCGCCTTCATGGCCGGGATCCAGCTGCTGGATCTTGTGGTGGTTTCCTTTCGGCAGGCCTCTCGACCAGCCGTTCCGCAGCGACATGCGTCATGGAGGAAGCACTACCCATCGCCGGTGGCTGCAAGCGAAGGCGAGACCGGTCCAGTACCTCGAGCCGCTTGCGTCAGCAAGGGCCGGTTTCAGGTGACGAGTTCGACGTCGACCCGCTTGCTGGCCGTCAGCCTGCCCCGGGCGGGGCCCACATAGGTGCCCGAGGTCGGGGCCACGTCGGCGTAGTCCCTGCCGGTGGCGACGGTCAGGTAGTCGTTGCCGGCCCGGCACCCGTTGCACGGGTCGAATGCGACGGCGCGGGCACCCGCGGGGTCCGGCACCACGACCTCGACCCACGCGTGCGTACCGCCCTCCCCGAGCAGGTGCCCGGAGACGTACCGAGCCGGCAACGCGACTGCTCGACAGAGCGCGATCATCACGTGCGCGGAGTCCTGGCAGACCCCGCGGCCGCCGGCGAGCGCTTCGGCTGCCGTCGTGGCCACGGAGGTCACGTCGCGCTGGTAGGTGATTTCCTCGTGTACATACGCGCAGAAGCGCTCGGCGGTCGCCACCGCGTCCTGGTCCGCCATCGTCGTGGCAAGACCCCGGATCGTGGCGTCGGCGGCGGTCAAACGGGTGGGTCGTAGCAGTCGAGGATCGGTCCGGGCAGCGAAGGGCAGCAGCACGTCGGCCACCGACCCGGCCCGCTCCACGACTGCGGTCACCACGAACTCGACATCCTCGGCCACCAGCGGCACACGGGCCCGGGTGACGGTGTTGCCTTCGCGGTCGCGGCGGGTTGTGGTTCGCCCGCCGGCGACGGAGACGGTGACCGACTGCAGCCGTCGACGCTGAGCACCGTGCTGCCGCCGCGGCACAGCCACCAGCCGGTGGTCAAGGTCGCGCACGGGCGCGTCGTAGGCGTAGTGGAAGCGTTGATGCAGTGTGTACGTGACCTGCGTCGCGCCCTGCACCTCCTTCCGCGAGGGCTGCTGGAGCTGGCCGTACGACGGTGTGGCGGGCGACCCTGTCACGCCGGCTCCTCCGCCCAGACCGCCATGTCCCGCAGCACTGGGCCGCCGAAGGTGGTGACCATCGCGACGTCCAGGGCGTCGCGGCCGCGACCGATCAGCACCCGGCCCTTGCGGGCGGCGTTGTTGCGTGGGTCGAAGGTCCACCAGACGCCGTCGAGGTAAACCTCCATCCACGCGGCGAAGTCCATCGGCTCGGGCGCCGGCGGGACGTCCATGTCGGGAAGGTAGCCGAAGACGTACCGGGCCGGTATCGACAGCGCACGGCAGAAGGTGATGCCGACGTGCGCGAAGTCCCGGCAGACGCCGGAACCGGCGGCGTACGCATCCACTGCGGTCGTGGTCGGGGTGGTCCTGCCGTAGTCGAAGCGGAGGTGGCCGTGCACGTGGTCGCAGATCGCCTTCACCCGCCGGTATCCCGGTCGCTCGCCGCCGAACAGCTGCCAGGCCTGGTCGCCGAGTACGTCCGGAAGGCAGTACCGACTGGGCAGGGTGTAGATGAGCGTGTCGTCCGGCAGATCGGCCGCCGGGACCTCTCTGGCGTCGAGATCGACGGCCTCCGTGGCATCCGGTACCGTCACCAGCGCGTCATAGGCCAGCGTCGTGTCGCCGACCGGCAGCGTGAGCCGCTGGCACTCGTTGCCGTACAGGTCGGTGTAACCGTGCCGTTCCACAGCGGGGTCGGTGCGCCAGCTCTGCCGGAGAACTGTCGCCGGACCCGACCCGTACGGCTGGACCTGGAACACTGCTCCGGTCTGTACCTCGGCCGCGTACCGGAACTCGCAGCCGACCCGAACCTGCCGTGTCGCCGAAGGCATGCTCCATCCTGCACCCCAGTTGTTTCCTCGGGATGACGACTCGTGGCCGAAACAGTTCGGTGATAACACTCTGGTATGGGAGCGCTGCTCGACGGGTACCCGCGGGGTGCGGCCTACGACGAGATGTTCGCGGCCGACGGGATGCCACACGCGCACGTCAAGGCGCTGCACGATGCCCTGCAGACCCTCACCGTCGACGACCTCGCACAGTCGGCGGCTGCCCGTGACCGCAGCTTCCGCGACCAGGGCGTCACGTTCTCCCATGCCGGGGAGGAGTGGCTCTTCCCGCTCGACCTGATCCCACGCCTGATCCCGGCGGCCGAGTGGTCCGAGATCGAGGCGGGCGTCGTGCAGCGGGTGCGAGCGCTCGAAGCGTTCCTCGCCGACATCTACGGACCGGCCGAGGTGGTCCGTGACGGCGTGGTGCCGCGCTCACTTCTGACCACCTCGGCCAGCTTCTGCCGACCCGCCTACGGCATCACGCCACCGAGCGGCGTACGGGTGCACCTGGCCGGCATCGACCTCGTCCGTGACCAGGCCGGTGTGATGCGGGTACTGGAGGACAACCTGCGGGTGCCGTCGGGGATGTCCTACGTCGTGGAGAATCGGCGGACCATGGCCCGGGTCTTCCCCGGCCTGTTCCTGGAGCAGCAGGTGCAGCCGGTCGCCCCATTCCTCGGCAGGCTGTTGGATGCGCTTCGGCGCTCCGCGCCGGCCGGCG
>DAIUDS010000079.1:0-10231 GCA_036845485.1 Jiangellaceae bacterium | reverse complement strand
TGGCCACCGCTGCTTCCAGCAGCCCGGTGCTGTCCACCCTTGCCGCCGCCGTCAGGAGGTCGGACTGGCTGAAACCCTCAACGGTTCCGAAGCCCTCACCGTCATCGACACCGTCCTCATCCGGAGAGCTGGACTCCACTCGGAGACGCAGAACCGTCGCCACCGACGAGGTGGTCCAGGGTCGTCGGTGGCAACGGATCAATCCGCTAACGCAGCCGCTCGGCCAGGAATTCTTCCCACGTCCGCTTGCCGACATCAGCCGCCTCGAGAGAGATTCTCACCGGCCCGGTACGCACGGCCGACCTTTCCCGGCATCCGGATCGGCAACATCAGCCGGCGCTCGCCGCGCGCCCGCAGGTATCCGCGGATCAGATCGGACATCTCGTACACCCTCGGCCCGGCCAGGTCCGGCATCAGGCCGGCCGGCTCATCGAGCGTCAGCTCCACCAGCCGGGCCGCCACCTCGTCCGGATCGACCGGCTGGAGCCGGAGTCCGCCCGGCACCGGTATCACCGGCAGCTTCGCCATCTTCTGCACCAAGGTCAGGATCAGGTCATGGAACTGGGCGGCACGCAGCATCGTCCACGGCAGGCCGGATTCGGAGACGGCCCGCTCCGCGCCCAACTTGGACCTGAACCAGCCGAGCGGAACCCGGTCCGCTCCGATGACCGAGATGTAGACCAGGTGCCGGGCACCGACTCGGGACGCCGCCCGCACCAGGTTCCGGGTTGCCTCGTCATCACCTTTGGCGCTGCCCGCAACGTGCACGATCGTGCCGACGCCGTTGACCGCGGCTTCGAGCCCTTCGCCGGTGGCCAAGTCGCCGGTCACGAACTCGACGCCTTCCGCGGAGTCGTGGCTGCGCCGACTGAGCACGCGCACTTGAAAGCCGACGTCCAGCAGGCGCGGCCTGACGAGGCGGCCGAGTGTGCCGGTCCCCCCTGTGAGCAGGATGGGTGTTGTCATGCCTTCTCCGATCTCGTTCGGTCCATGGAGGATCTCCCAGTCACATCGGCCGGGCTTCGCGGGTCTACTGCTGTGACACCCCGCGACGGAGGAATGTGACCTGATGGACGAGCGTGCTTGGCTGACCGAGCGGTTCCAGGAGCACCGGACCCACCTGCGAGCGGTGGCCTACCGGATGCTCGGCTCGGTGAACGAGGCCGATGACGCCGTCCAGGAAGCCTGGCTGCGGCTTAATCCGGCCGACACCAGGGGCGTCGAGAATCTCGCCGGGTGGCTGACAACGGTAGTGGCGCGGGTGTGTCTGAACATGCTGCGCTCACGCGAACGGCGGCGGGAGGAGTCCCTCGACGTGCACGTGCCCGACCCGATCATCAGCAACGAGAACGGTGTAGACCCGGAGCACGAAGCATTGCTGGCCGACTCGGTCGGGCTGGCTCTGCTGGTGGTGCTCGAGTCGCTGACGCCCGCGGAGCGGCTCGCGTTCGTGCTGCACGACATGTTCGCCGTGCCGTTCGAGGAGATCGCCCCGGTGATCGAGCGATCCCCGGCCGCGGCGAGACAACTCGCGAGCCGTTGCACGCCATCGCGTGCAAGGACAGGCTCCGCCTCCAGACCCGGATCTCGAGCGCCAACGCAATGTGGTCGATGCGTTCTTCGCCGCCTCTCGCGCCGGCGACTTCGACGCGCTCGTTGCCGTGCTCGACCCCGAGGTCGTCCTGCGGTCCGACGGCGGGCTCGCGCGTCCCGGCCAAACGCTCGTGATCCGCGGCGCACATGCCGTGGCCGGACAGGCGCTCGCCTCCGGACGGCTCTCCCCGTTCGTGCGACCGGCACTGATCAACGGAGCCGCCGGTGTCGTGGTCGCCGCACACGGACGGCCGATGTTCGTCATGGCCTTCACCGACACCGGCGGGAAGATCGTCGCAATCGACGTGCCGGCCGACCCTGACCGCCTGCACGGGCTCGACCTGGCGGTTCTCGACCAGTGCCTCAACCAGGGCTGGCCCCGTGCCCCGCACCGAGGTTGCTCGGCTACCGTCGCGCGTACTGCTGAGCTTTTCGGCCAGCTGACCCGATCCGCGCCCGACCTCGCATGTAACGGAGGCCAGATGAAGGCAATCGTCCAGGACCGGTACGGCTCACCCGACGTCCTGGAGCTCCGGGACGTCGACAAGCCGATGGCGGCCGACAACGAGGTCGTGGTACGGGTCAATGCGGCCGCGGTCAACGCGCGTGACTGGCACGTCATGCGGGGCGACCCGTACGTGGCGCGCTTGATGGCCCCCTCCGTGTTCGGGTTCGGCGGACCGAAGGTGAAGATCCGGGGCACGGACTTCGCGGGTCGGGTGGACGCCGTTGGCAGGGGCGTGCAGCGGCTCCGTCCTGGCGACGAAGTATTCGGCGAAGTCAACGGGGCATTCGCCGAGTACGTGTGTGCCCCGGACGACGCGGTGGAGCAGAAACCGGTCAACCTGACGTTCGAGCAGGCGGCTGCAGTGCCGCTGGCGGCTAACACCGCCCTGATGTGCCTGCGCGACGCGGGGCAGGTCCAGCCTGGTCACCAGGTCCTGGTCAACGGTGCGTCAGGTGGCGTGGGGACCTTCGCCGTTCAGATCGCCAAGTCGTTCGGTGCGGTGGTGACCGGCGTGTGCAACACCAGGAACGTGGACCTGATCCGGTCGATCGGCGCGGACCATGTCGTCGACTACATCCACGAGGACTTCACCCGGAACGGACGGCGGTACGACGTCATCCTCGACCTGGTGGGGAACCGTTCGCTGACCGAGTGCCGGCGGGTACTGACCCCGGCGGGGACGCTCATCCTGTCCGGTGGGGGCGTGTCCGGCGGTGGCAGCCTCGTCGGCCCGATGGGTCTCCTCCTCAGAGCGCAGTTGGTGTCACGCTTCGTCCGGCAGCGGCTGCTCCAAGTGACGGCGACGCCGAGCAGGGAGAACCTCGCCACGCTGAGAGAACTCGTCGAGTCCGGAAAGATCATCCCGGTCATCGACCGGACCTACCCGTTGAGCGAGGCTCCCGAGGCCATCCGGTACCTCGAAGTGGAGCACGCGCGGGCGAAGGTCGTCATCACCATGTGACGGAGAGATGTCCCCTGCCCGTCCAGCGTCTCCCCAGCGGCGAGCGTGCCCAGCCCTGCTCAGGAAGGGAGCCGGCCAGATCGCGCAGCTGCGGTTCGGCGGGGCTGTCCAAGACCGGCTAGGTTCGCCGAGTGAGGGACTGGCCGGAGATCCGTACCGAGCGCCTGCTGATGCGGCGCTGGCGCGATTCGGACCGGGCGCCTTTCGCGGCTATGAACGCTGACCCCGAAGTCATGCGTTACTTCCCAGCCCCGCTCGAGCGTGCCGAAAGTGACCGAAGCATCGACCGCTTCGAGCAGCGCTTCGACGAGCAGGGATTCGGACTCTGGGCGCTCGAGGTGCTTGTGACCGGTGACTTCATTGGGTTCACAGGGCTCAACCCGATGCCTGATGGTGTTCCTGGCGCTGGAGATCAGGAGGTCGGCTGGCGACTCGCCCGGCACGCATGGCATAGGGGATATGCGACGGAAGCGGCGCGGGCAGCGATCGACGTGGGACTCATCCGTCTCGGGCTACCTGTGATTTGGTCGATGACTGCGGTCCCCAACGTCCCGTCTCAGCGGGTGATGCAACGGCTCGGCATGGACCGCTACAGAGTCTTCGACCATCCCAGAATTGAAGTGGGACATCCCCTCCGGCCTCACGTCGTCTACAGAATCGAGAAGCTACCCACCGGCGCGCCGGAACCGAAGGCTTGACTCGCGGCGGGGTCCAGGGCGTTCCCGCGCTGGACCGGTGAGTGGTGTCGCCCTAGGCCGGGAGGATGAGGTTTCGCCGGCGGATCGCCACGACCCCGGCCACCGCGAGGGCAACACAGATGCTCGCCAGGATGAGGAGTGGGGCGGCGGTGACGTCGGTGGCCGGCGCCTTCGGAATGTGGGTGAACGGCGACAGGTCCTGCGCCCAGTGTGGTAGGCCGAGCGTAGGGCCGAACATCGGGCCGAGTACGAGCGCGGTGACGAGGAGCGCCCAAGAGAGGGGCACGGCCCATCGAGGTAGTAGCGCGAGCAACACGACGATGACTCCTCCAAGCAGCAGGATCCCGGGCAGCTGCACCAAGCCTGCCTCGGCCATCTCCCGCACCTGGGTCGTCGTGTCACCGAGCACCTGCCCTGCCGTCAGACCCATGCTGACCGCGAAGACCAGGATGAGTACGACGGCGCCAGCTGCGGCGTTCAGGACATCGCCGAGCACCCAGCGTGGCCTGGTCACACCCGTGGCGAGGACGGACTCCAGGGTTCCCCCAGCCTCGTCGACCCGCATTCGCAGCAGGATCTGAACGACGTAGATCGCGACGAACATGCCGGCCATCTGGATGATCGACGCCCGGTAGGCGTCGGCGATCTGGTCCGTGCCGCCTATGCCGGCGTACCACTCGGCCGCAGGGCCCTGCACGTCTTGGATCTGCTCGCTCAGGGTCCCGAAGATCAGGCCGAATGCGAGCAGAGCGACCGTCCATCCCAGCAGCGCCCCGCGTTGCAGCCGCCATACAAGTCCGGCCTGGCTGAGCAACGTAGCGCTGGCATGAGCGTGACCACGCCGCTCGGGCCAGATGCCCCTACCGACGTCTCGTCGTCCGACGAGCGCGACCGCAACCACGAGCAGGAGTGCGAGGAGGATGCCGAACAGCACCAGTGGCCACCAGTGTCCGCCGCCGAACGGCCGCGTCTGCTGGCCCCAACCGATCGGAGAGAGCCATACCGGCCAGGCACTTGTCACGCGTAGCGCGCGGTCGTCGACGGTGCCGAGCATGTTGCCGATGCCGCTGAGGAGGAACGCCAGTCCGAGTACCGCACTGGCAAGACCGGTTGCTCCACGCGTGGTCGAGGTCAGCTGGCAACTGATGGCGGCCACGCCGACGAAGACCACGCCGACCGCGGCGATCGAGGCACCGGCAAGGAAGGAGCCCGAGGCCGGCAGTCCGTTCACCATCATCGCCAGGCCGAGCACCAACGCGAGCACGATGTTCGCGCCTACCGTGACGATGACCGCCGCAGCCAGGCCCGCGTACCGTCCCACCACGGTGGCACCGACCACCTCCGCACGGCCCAGTTCCTCGTTCTGGCGGGTGTGGCGCACCACGGCGAGGGTGCTCATCAGCGCTGCCAACACCGCCAACGTGACGTACTCGCGGTGCAGCATGTACCCGCCGACGCTGGCGCCGGACGTCACGCCGAGCATGCGCATCCCGGCGTTCGTGGCCACGAGCCAGGTCTCACGGACGACGTCGTCGTACGTCGCGAGGAGGTCGACGAACATGGCAGTGGTGGCGGCTACGAACAGGCCAAGCCCCAGGACCCAGGCCGACAGGCTCACCCGGTCCCGGCGCAGTGCGAGCCGGACCAGCCGAGACGTGCCGGTCAACCCGGTCATCATGCGTGCACCAACTCAGCGGCGGGTGGTGACGCCTCGACGCGGTCGCCGTAGTGGCTCAGGAAGAGCTCTTCGAGCGTGGGCGGCGAGCAGGTCATGGACCGAACCTCGAGGTCGACCAGACGTCGCAGCACCTGGTTGAGCTCACCAGGATCGACGCTGAACCGGGCGTGGTTGAGGTCGAGGCTCACGTCGTGCACTGCGTCGAGCTCGGTCAGTGCCTCAACTGGCCGCTCGGTCTCGACCTCAACCGTCGTGCGGGTGAGGTGGCGTAGTTGGTCGAACGTTCCGGACTCGGCCGCTCGGCCGGCCCGGATGATCGTGACGCGGTCACACAGCGCTTCGACCTCGGAGAGTATGTGGCTGGACAGAAGGACGGTCCTGCCCTGCTCGTGCAGTTGGCGGACCACGTCCTGGAACTCCGTCTCCATCAACGGGTCGAGGCCCGAGGTCGGTTCGTCCAGCAGGTAGAGCTCGACGTCGGAGGAGAAGGCAGCCACAAGGGCAACCTTCTGCCGGTTCCCCTTCGAGTAGGCACGGATCTTCTTGGTCGGATCGAGCTCGAACCGCTCGAGCAACTGGGTGCGCCGCGCGGAGACGAGCCCGCCACGCAACGCGCCGAGCAGGTCGATCACCTCACCGCCGGTGAGGTTGGGCCACAGATTCACCTCACCCGGCACGTAGGCCAGCCGACGGTGCAATTCAGCGGCATCCCGCCACGGGTCACCACCCAGCAGCCTGACCTCACCGCCGCTCTTGCGCAGCAGTCCCAGAAGGATCCGGATGGTCGTGGTCTTACCCGCGCCGTTCGGACCCAGGAAACCATGCACCTCACCGGCGGGGACGGTCAGGTCGAGATGATCCAGGGCCTTCGTCGTACCGAAGTTCTTCACCAGTCCGGACGCGGAGATCGCGGTCCGCGCATCTCTTCCGTGGGCCGCCATCGAATCCGGGAACACTGCCATCTCCACGACTCCGACGCTCCTACTCAGGTGCAGACACCGATAGGGCCGAATCACCCGGGCTCGCTTGACCAAGGTCCTACTCGAAGGCTCCACGTGTGTGGTACGGCGGCGGGCAGAGGCTGCGGCTGCGGTAGGTCGACGGATAACGTGATCACATGTTGCGGGAAGGACCCGTGCCGAGGCTGGTCCACGGCGCAGTCGAATACGTCGTGGGGCTGCTGTTCCTGGCTGCGCCGATCCTGTTCGACTTCGACTCGGGCGTTGCGACCGGTGTGTCGATCGCCGTCGGCATCTTCCTTCTCGTCGTCACGGCCACGACCGCAGGCCTACCGACGAGCCTGCGCAATCAGCTCGCCCTCAACGCCCATGTCACGGTGGACTTCGTGCTGGCGATCTTCTTGATCGCCGC
Source organism: Jiangellaceae bacterium (assembly GCA_036845485.1). Classification (GTDB taxonomy): domain Bacteria; phylum Actinomycetota; class Actinomycetes; order Jiangellales; family Jiangellaceae; genus DAIUDS01. Next base: position 3,422 of record DAIUDS010000079.1, on the reverse strand, counting down.
GCCGTTCATCCTCGGGTTCGCCGACGAGGACGCGCCACGGAACTTCTTCATGATCCTCGGCGTCGCACACCTCCTGATGACGATCGGCACTCGGTTCCGCGAACGAACCGAGCAGACGGCGCCGGGGTGACCGACGACCCGCTACCCCGATTGACGACATGGCGCGTGAATACGTCATCGAGGCTCGCTCGTGCCTCCCTGGCGCTGACCTCGCGAGTACATCCGCAAGGCCACGATGGCCAGGACGACAACCGCCACCGGGCCGGCCAGCGCCAACGGCAGCGACGTCGGGACGGGCGTTGCGGCCACGACGAGTGCGAAGGCGACCGCGCCCAGACCCGCCGCTGCCGGCAGCGATACCGCGTCGGCCCAGCCGGACATGAGCCGTGCGATCGGACGCTCAGCCCGACCGAGGACCTCGGCGAGATCGAGGGCGAGCAGGTAGGCCAGCATCAGGACGCCGAGCCCGGCTGCCGCGGCCGGCGGCAGCCCCGACACGCCCGTCCGCACCGTGATGGTCACGAGGACACCGACCAGAGCCAGTGTGCTCGCCCATCGCAGGGCAGGATGCACCGCGAGAACGACACCGGCGGCGCCTACCCACACCCACAGCTCCGCGTCGACCGGCGCGTGCGCGGCGGCGATACCGACGGCGCCCGCCCCGGGAACAGCCGCCAACCCGCCCAGTGCCAGCGGCCTGGCTGGTCCGGCTACAGGCCCGGTCACGGCGCGCCTGCCCCGATCCGCGGATGCATCCGCACGGAGACCCGGTCGAGGAGACCGACGGCGTAGTCGTCGTCGCCCCACGGGACCACCATCACACCGATCGAGCCCAGCTCGTTGCGCAAGGCCTCGCGTTCCAGCCGCCAGAGGCGAACGGCCTCGTGGCCGGCCCGTGTTCCGGCCGGAGGGTCGGGATCTTGCCTTATGACGTCGACGACTACCGTCGGATGGCCCCGTTCACGCAGGTCACGCAGAACCTCGAGGACGCGCGGATCGAGCAGCGGGCTGAACGCGATGACCAGTGCCCCAGGTGGCAGTGCCTTCCTCGGCAGCCGGGTCAGGTCGGGCGCGACGTAAGAGTCGTCGAGCCGGACGTCGAGGACCGTTTCGACGACACGGTGAACCTGGCGTCCGCCGACGCCGGGCGGCAGCCAGCGCAGCATCCCGCCCAGCGCGACGACTCCCACCCGGTCGCCTGCGGCCAGGTAGGCCTGCGCCACACCTGCCGCACCGCGTACGGCGACATCAAGGGTCCCCATCACCTCGGTCGTCGCGTCGACGACGACCACGACGTCGGCGGCTCGCTCGACCGCGTAACGGGTCACATGCAGCCGGCCGCGCCGCGCCGTGGCCGGCCAATGCACGCGGCGCACGGAATCGCCGGGCTCGTACGGCCGCACCCCTGCGAACTCGAGGCCCGGGCCCTCGGTACGACCCGCGTGCAAGCCGGCTCGCTGGACCAGGCGTGGCGGCAGCGGCAGGCGCCGTGCCCACGCCGTGGGCGGATGGACGTCGACGCGGCCAACCGTCACCGAGCCGGTCGCGACGTCGAGCCGGGACGGGCCCCACGCCTTGAACTGGACGGGCCCGAGGCTGCGGCGCCCCCAGCTGGTCGGGGTGACCATCCAGGTGGCGCGGGCGATCCCGGCGTCCGTTGTGGTCAGCGTCTCGGTGCCGACCCAGTTGGCCGACGGGACGTCGAGGACGGCCTGGAACCCACCGCCTGCTGGGCCCGGGTCGACGACGATGTCGACGTTGACCGGATCGCCCTCGATGCACCGGTCGGCCGAGGTCGACGCCGTTACCGTGATCCCGCCGGGGCGCGCGCGGCGGCCCGCAGCGAGTGCCGCCAGACACGGCACGGCGACCACGACGAGCTCGGCCCGGCCCAGCGCCAGCCCGGCAACGGCAGCGAGGGTACCCACCGTGGCGAGCCGCGCCGCCAGCTGGGAAGGTCGCCACCCGAGCGCGAACCACTGGGTCGTCACGGCGTACCGCGCCTGGTCGGTGGCGTTGGAACGGATTCCAGCACCTCTGCGACGACGTCGTCGCCGCTGACCTTGCGCACCCACAGCTCCGGCCGCAGCACGAGCCGGTGACCGAGCGCTGTCACGGCAACCCGCTTGACGTCGTCGGGCGTGACGAACGAACGACCTTCTAATACCGCCCGGCCCCGGGCCAGAGCGAGGATGGCCAGCCCGCCACGCGGGCTCGCACCGACCACCGTGTGCCCATGGTCGCGGGTCGCTCCGACCAGTCGCACGACGTAATGGAGCAGGTCTTCGTCGACCTCGACGTCCTCGAGCGAACGGATCATCGCCAACAGCTCGTAGGGCTCCCCGATCGGGCGCAGCTCCACCTCGGGGGCCTTACGGTCCAGTCGTCGCCGCAGCATGGCCGCCTCGTCGAGGGGCGGCAGGTACCCCACGCGTACCCGCATCGTGAACCGGTCGAGCTGCGCCTCGGGAAGGGGATAGGTGCCCTCGAACTCGATCGGGTTGTCCGTTGCCAGCACGGTGAACGGGTCGGGCAGCGGACGGCTGACACCGTCCACGGTGACCTGGCGCTCGGCCATCGCCTCCAGGAGCGCCGCCTGCGTGCGCGGAGGCGTGCGGTTGACCTCGTCCGCCAGCAGGAGGTTGCCAAAGACCGGGCCGGGCCGGAAGATCAGCTCTCCGGTCCGCGGATCCAGCACCGGAGCACCGGTGACGTCGGACGGCAGCAGATCGGGCGTGAACTGGATCCGGCGCAGCTCGAGGCCGAGCACCCGGGCGAACGACCGGGCCATCAGGGTCTTGCCCAGGCCGGGCAGGTCCTCGAGGAGCACGTGGCCTCCCGAGAGAATGCCCAGCAGGACCAGCTCGAGCACGTCCCGCTTACCGACCACGGCGCGCTCGACCTCGTCGAGGACTTCGTGCGCCCTGGCGCCCGTCGCCGCGGTCGTCCACGTCGTAGAGCTCACGGCCTCGGTCACGGGCAGCCTCCGTCAGATCTGCTCGATGGCGTCGAGGACCCGCGCCAGGGTGGAACGATCGGGAGCGGGCACCGACCGGTCCGGAGCGGGTGGCCGGGCCGGGTTCAGGAGGCCCCAGGCCTCGGCGCCCAACGCGTTCGCCGCCAGGGCCGGCTGATCGTAGAGGTCGATGCCACGGCGTTCGGCGAGACGAGCCGCCGCCACCCTGGCCAAGCGGGGGCGCAGCGCGGTATCGAAGTCGTACGCCGAGGCCAGACCCCACTCCACCGAGCCCACCGTCCGGGTGAAGCCCGGAAGGACGGGCACCGGCGCGCGGCGGCGCCAGCGGAGGGTGGGCAGCTCGGGCGGCTCGGCCTCCGGTGCTAGGAGCCGCATCCGCAGCACCAGCAGTGCGCACGCCACCGAGGTCGCCAGGAGCAAGCCCGCCGGACCGGCCACGACCAGC
>DAIUDS010000078.1:0-10327 GCA_036845485.1 Jiangellaceae bacterium | reverse complement strand
AGCGTTCTGTCGGCCCGGGCCAGCATTCGCGGCTATCCCGCCGACGACGTGGCCGGCCAGATCGGTGCGCTGACCGACGGCCTCGGCGCCGACGTCGCCATCGAGGCCGTCGGCATCCCCGAGACGTTCGAACGTTGCGTCGAGCTGGTGCGGCCCGGTGGACGGGTGGCAAACGTGGGTGTGCACGGAGCCCCCGCGACTCTGCACCTGGAGACCGCCTGGATCCGCGATCTGACGATCACGACGGGCCTCGTCGACACGTACTCCACAGCGACGCTGCTGCGCATGCTGGCGGCAGGACAGCTCGACGTCTCCGGGCTGGTCACCCACCGCTTCGGTCTGGACGAGATGCAGGACGCCTACGACGTCTTCTCCCGGCCCGGCGACACCGGGGCGCTGAAGGTGGCCTTGTTCGGGTCAGATCGGTCGTGGGAAAACCCATCGTGACAACAAGAAGCTCGCGGAGGCCGTCGGCACTCCCGACGACCTCCGCGAGCTACTTCCCGGACGCGACCAGCGCTGCGGCCACGTGGCACGTTGAGCGGCTGTGCATGGGACGCTGCAATGTCGCTATCGCCGGCATTTTATCCTGGTTTGTGGAACCGTCTGACGTGCCACGTGCGCCAGGCCCGGTACGCCGTCGACATCCACCGACGCGGGCAAGGCCGGCCATCCGGGCCGGTGCCTGCCCCGCCGCCGAGTTCACGGCTCGCGTCGCGTATTCCAACTGGGTGCTCATCTGAGACCTCCGGTGATCGGATGCGACCCGACACCGTCAGCCTGCTCGCGTATACCCCCTAGGGGTAGGGATCACTGACCTCGAGCACAGGGGTCGCAGGTCCCTACGCCCCCTATGGACTGAACGCCGGACAGTGACCACAGGCCGCTTCACTCAGCGGCACGCCGAGCTACGAGCCGGCCAGGACCTTCTCGCGCTGGCGGTACTCGTCCTCGTCGATCTCACCGCGGGCGAAGCGTTCCGCCAGCAGCCGTTTCGGATCGGTTCCGTCGCTCGGCGGTGCCGGCTGCCGTCGGTCGCCGCCTAGGTAGCGCACCACCAGCACGATGCCAGTGATCAGCAGACCCCAGAACAGCACCATCATGAGCACCATCAGGACGTAGCCCCAGCCGTCCATGCCGTTTCCCCAGTACATGTTGACCTCCTCAGTTGCTCCTGCCCCTGTTGCAGTTCAGCGGCGCCCGGGAACTCGGTGGGCTGTTCCCCATTCCGCCCGTTGGGGTCGTCGGCACGTGTCATGTGGCTGTCGCCGCCCGGCATGTCGCCGCCGTGCATGCCGCGCATCATGACGAGCATCATCAGCGGGCACACCAGGACCAGACCGGCGATCAGGAAGGAGTTGACCGGCACCCCGGCCCAGGCCAAGCCGACGACCACGATCGCCAGGGCCACCGCGTAGTGGCCCCATCGCTGGCGTTTCACCGCTGTTCCCCCCTTCTTGTGGGGATCCGTCAACACTGCGCGTGGCCCACCGCATCGGGTACGGGCGACGGTCCTGTCCTCACCGGGACCAAAGGCCCGAGCCCGGGAGAGGGTCAGGAGGGTGTGGCTGTGGTCGAGTCAGAGGACGATCAACGAGGCCGTACCGAAGTAGATGATGACCGAGAGCAGGTCCTGGACGACCGTGGCCAGCGGCCCGGAGCCGAATGCGGGATCCCTCCCGAGCCGATGGAACGCCCAGGGCAGAGCCATGGCCACGACGGTCGCGATCGAGGACGCCGCGAACAACGCAAGCGCCACGGCCAGCGCCACGTCCGATTCGTGCCAGATCGACCACACCAGGGGATAGGTCAGCGCCGCAAGCAGGAGGCCGAGGGCGACACCGGTGAGGATCTCCCGTATGGCGATCCGGGCGACGCTGACGCCGACGGACAATCCGCGGATGATGAGCGCCTCCGTCTGGGTGCCGACGGCGTCAGCAATGTAGACGACCCCAGGCAAGAAGAACGCGATCAGCACCTCCTGTTCCAGCACACGCTCGTACGAGCCCACTATCACCGCGGCCAGCAACGCCCCAGCCAGCCCTGCGAGCAGCCACGGCGCTCGGTGCCAGAGCCGACGCGAGATCGGCTCCGTGGAGGCGTCGCGGGCCGAGGCGGCCGATCCGAGGAAGCCACCGAGCCGGGCCACGTCCTGGTCATGTTCTTGGAGCAGGATCGCGAGCAGGCGGACCGGCGGGATCACGCCCAGGAACCGGCCCTCGGAGTCGACGACGGCAAGCGCCGGCTCCTGGTGCTGGACCGCCCGCCAGGCGGCGTGCTCCTGATCGGTGCCGGGCGCGACGATCGGCGGGCGGGGGTCCATCACATCGCCGACGCGCGTGTGCACCGGCGCGGAGAGCATTCGTTCGATCGAGACCAGGCCGGCCAGGCGTCGATCGTCACACACCGCCACCACGGCCGCGGACTCGAACCACCTGCCGCGAAGGCCGAGGACGACCTCCTCCACCCGGTCGTCGGTCGCCGCGACGGGAACGGCGAGCGAGGCGTGCTCCGCGGCGGTGCCCAATCTCGTCGAGAGCTCCCCCGAGCGCGCTGTCGTCGCTCTGCCTGCTGCGTCGAGCATCGAGACCTCGGTCCGGCTGGGTGATCAGCGTCGTTCCTCAGCGTGGCGCCGGGAGACCGACTGTCGACAGGGCCGGAAGTCCCGAGACCTGAAGCCAGCCCGCCGGGTTGGTGCGAACAGGGTCCTTCTCGGACTCGTCAGCGTCGTGACAGATAAGATCCGCACCGGAGGGGGAGGCCCGTTGGACGAGCAGCGTCAACGACTACTGCCGCATCTGCCGCTCGACGAGCTCCTGGCCGAGCTGCAGTCGCGGCTCGACGCCGTGGTGTCGGCCCGCGACGGCGTGCACGCCCTGCTCGAGGCGGTCGTGTCGATCGGGCGTGAGCTCGAGCTGGAGACGGTGCTGCAGCGGATCGTCGAAGCGGCGATGACGCTGACAGACGCCCGGTACGGGGCGCTGGGGGTGATCGGCGAGGACGGGCAGCTGGCGCAGTTCGTCCCGGTAGGGGTGAGCGAAGAGCAGATCGCTGCGATCGAGGAGTGGCCCCATGGTCGAGGCCTGCTCGGCTTGCTGATCAAGGAACCGCAGACGTTGCGGCTCACCGATATCAGCGAGCATCCCGAGTCGTACGGGTTTCCGCACGGCCACCCTCCGATGCGCACCTTCCTGGGAGTGCCGATCCGGGTTCGGGACGAGGTGTTCGGCAACCTCTACCTGACCGAGAAGTCCGGCGCCAGGCCGTTCGACGAGCACGACGAGACGATCATCGACGCCCTGGCCACAGCCGCTGGTGTCGCCGTGGAGAACGCCCGGTTGTACGAGGAGACACAGCGGCGTGAAGTCTGGCTGGACGCCTCGGCCGAGGTGACCCGCGTCCTGCTGTCCGGGGCCGACCCGCGGGACGCGCTCACGTTGGTGGCCGCCCGGGCTCGGGAGATGTCAGACGCCATCGTTGCTGCGGTGGCCGTCCCTACCGACGACGAAGACGACCTCGTCGTCGTCGCCGTCGACGGAGATGGCTACGACGGTCTGGCCGGCTTCCAGTTCCCCGTCGCGGGCACGCTGGCCGGTGCGGTCCTCACCGAGGGTGAGGCACGTGCCGTCACCGACTTCCAGGGCGCGCCACAAGAGGCTCCCCTGGTCAGCCGACTCCCGAACGGACCGCGGCTGGTCGCTCCGCTGGGCGCCGAAGGGAACGCGCGAGGGGTTCTCCTGGTGGGCAAGCGCCGTGGGATGCCACCGTTCTCGGTCGCGGTGTCGCGTATGGTCGTTTCCTTCGCGGGACAGGCCGCCGTCGTCCTCGAACTCGCCGACGCGCGCCGCGAGGCCGAGCGGTACGGGTTGATCGACGACCGCGCCCGGATTGCCCGAGACCTCCACGACGTGGTCATTCAGCGGCTCTTCGCAGCTGCGATGACGCTCACCGGGGTCGGACGACTCATCGATCATCCGGAAGCGGCCAAACGCGTGCAGACCGCCGTCGACGACCTCGACGACACGATCCGCCAGATCCGTTCCACGATCTTCGCTCTGCAGTCGACGCAGGAGGCCGTCGACGGCAGGCTGCGCGCACGGGTCATGGGCATCGTCCAGGCGGTATCCGAACAACTGGGCTACGCGCCCGGTGTGCGGATGGAGGGCCTGCTCGACACCGATGTCTCGAACGAGATCGCCGACCATGCCGTCGCGGTCCTGCAGGAAGCGTTGTCCAACGTGGTGCGGCACGCCCGGGCGTCGCGCGTCGACGTCGTCGTGGACGTGCGGGACGAGTGGCTGCTGGTTCAGGTCAGCGACAACGGGGTGGGCATTCATGACGACGGGCGGCGCAGCGGCCTGGCCAACCTGGCCGCGCGCGCCGCCGCGCTGTCAGGCACCTTCGAGGTCCACCAAGGCTCCGACCGCGGCACCGTCCTGGAGTGGCGAGTGCCCGTCTGACCCGGATCGCCGTCCCTTCCGGATGCGGCGTCCACTGATCTCCTCGATGGCGACCCGAATGAAGTGATCACGCCCGCCGGGTGCCCACGGTCGCAACGGAAGCCCGGCAAGGCGCGCGATCTCCGCCTCGTCGTCGACCTTGCGTGAACGCCCCAGGACCATCACGGACCACCCGGTCTCCGCGTGCTCGTCGAACCGGTCCACCTCGAAAGCGACCACCGCACGCCGGGTCGCCGCCGCCAGCTTCGACCCCTCTCCGGTACGGATGACAACGCTTCCGTCGTCAAGGGCGAAGTTGACCGGCAGGATCGCCGGCAGCGCCCGCTGAGTGATCACGATCCGCCCGAGCGGCACCGATGCGAGCAGATCGAGGCTCTCCTCGCGGGAGAGCACTTCCAGGCCGGCCGAGTCCATGTCCATCTGGTCAGCATCCGGGCCCGGGAGTGACGTGACCAGGGGCCAAAGTCACTTACCGGTCCCGCTTCGTGGCTTCCTCGGCCTTCAACTGAGCAGCCAGCGCGGCCGCCTGGGTCCGGCGCTGCATGTCGAGCTTGGCGAGCAGGTTGGAGACGTAGTTCTTCACCGTCTTCTCGGCGAGATACATGCGCTCACCGATCTGCCGGTTCGTCAACCCCTCGCCGATCAGCTCCAGGATCCGGCGCTCCTGGTCGGAAAGCGCGGCCAAGGGATCCCTGCGACTGGCCTGGTCACGAAGCCGGGCCATCATCCGGGCCGTGCTCCGCGGGTCCAGCAGCGACTGCCCCGACGCCACCGTACGCACGGCACCGACCAGGTCGGTGCCGTGGATCTGCTTGAGTACGAACCCCGCCGCGCCCGCCATCACGGCGTCGAAGAGGGCGTCGTCGTCGGCGAACGACGTGAGCATCAGGCAGGCGACCTCGGGCATCTGCGAGCGGATTTCGCGGCAGACGGCGACGCCGTTCCCGTCGGGCAGCCGTACGTCGAGCACGGCGACATCCGGGCGCAGCGCCGGAATGCGGGCCAGCGCCTGCCGTGCCGTGCTCGCCTCGCCAATGATCTGGATATCGGGCTCGGTATCCAACAACGACGCGACGCCGCGGCGCACGACCTCATGGTCGTCCAAGAGGAACACCTTGATGGGTGCGGGCGCCGCTGTCGGCTCGTCGGTGCTCACCACATCGACGTTAGTGCGTAGCTCGTACATGAGACCACCATCGCGGCGAGAGTCACGATGCACCCGAGGCCAACGTCCCAGCAGCTGAGGACCTTCGGCCCTGATCCGCACCTGTCTCGTGCGGTGTGCTTGAGGGGACATCACGACCATCGAGAAGGGAACGGTCATGGCCATCATCAACGAGCCTCACCGGACGGGCTACCAAGGTGAGGGCGACGTCCACGCGACCATCGCGCCGGCGGCATCCGACCGGAGTCGGTTGTACGCAGGCTACGTCTGGGCGGTCACCCGCCTCGCCCTGGGCTGGGTTTTCCTCTGGGCGTTCCTCGACAAGACCTTCGGACTCGGCCACGAGACGGCATCCGAGGCCGCCTGGGTCAACGGTGGCAGCCCCACCGAGGGATTCCTCGCAAACGCACCCACCGGACCGTTCAAGGACTTCTTCAACGACATCGCCGGAGCAGCCTGGGCCGACTGGCTGTTCATGATCGGCCTTGCCGGGCTCGGCATCGCATTGATTCTGGGCATCGGCATGCGGATCGCGGCGGCCGCCGGAGTGGTGCTGCTCGTCCTCATGTGGGCCGCGGTGCTGCCGCCGGCCAACAACCTGTTCATGGACGACCACCTGATCTACGCCCTGGTTCTCGTCGGCCTCGCGCTGATCAACGCCGGTGACGTGCTCGGCTTCGGCCGGTGGTGGAGCAAGACCGAGCTCGTTCGCAGGTACCCCATCCTGCGGTGAGATCGGACGGAGTCCGGGGTCGCGACTGCGCCATCGGTGCGAGGCGACCCCGGTCCGAATGCCCGGGCCAACGCGGCGGACGGTCGCGGCGGCCCGGGCGTCTGTCTGCTGTGACTCAGGAACCGCCTCAGCGTCCGTCCGCCTTGGCTGCCTTCACCTCGGCGAGACCTGAAGGCCGCATCTGGCCGTCGGCGGTGAGGCGATCGGCTCAGCCGCGGCGGCTGCGCCTACCCTTCTTGACCTCCGAGGTGCGCTGCTGCTCGCCGGCGAAGGAACTGACCACCACGAGCGCGCCGGTGAGTGCCGGCACGGCCCACTGCAGAACGGCCAGCTGCCTCTGTGCGCCTGCGACGTCATCCGGCGTGGTCGGAGCAGGCTCGGTGCCCGACGCGGCGGGCACGTCGGTCTTCTCGGACACCCTTTTCCCGAGGACCCGGCTGTAGGCAGTAGCGCCGAGGGCGACCGTGGTCAGGGCGGTCTTCACCAGCGCCATGGAGCCGACGCCCTTCTGCGCCTGGAGCCGGCCAGCATTCCCGACAAGCTGGCCGACGCTGCCGAGCAGGTGGGTGCCTATCGCCGCGGCGTTGACCGGCGTCCACCGGTCCCACCCCACATTGGCCACCGCTCCCGTCCTGTCGGAGGTACCGGCCCGCGCCGCAGCAGGGTTCAGGGCGACGGCGTTGGCGACGGTGCCACCAAACCAGGCGGCGAGTCCGAGGTCGTGCATCGAGCGTGTGATCGTATTCCGAGCCATCAGTGTCTCCTTGGTCATGGGCTTGCGACGGGGTACCCGCCGGCGGTGCGCACTAACCCGCGGACGGCTTCCTTGGAGAACGACGACCTCATCCGGCGTAGTGGATGGCGGGTGGGCAGACTTGCGCCGTGACGGGCGATCAGAGCAGACCCACCTGCCTAGTGACAGGCGCCACCGGTTATATCGGCGGCCGGCTCGTTCCAGAGCTTCTCGACGCTGGTTTCCGGGTGCGCTGCATGAGCCGCTCGACGGAACGGCTGCGGGACTATCCGTGGGCCCCCCGGGTGGAACGGGTCCGGGCCGACGCGACCGATCCGGTGGCTGCGCGGCGGGCGCTCGACGGGATCGAGGTTGCCTACTACCTGATCCACGCCCTTGGCACCGGCCGCCGTTTCGAGGAGGCCGACCGGCGTGCGGCCCGAACGTTCGCCGCTGCCGCGGCCGCTGCGCGCGTGCGGCGCGTTGTCTACCTGGGCGGCCTCGCCCCTCGCGGTCAGGGCCTCTCCCCGCATCTGCGTTCTCGCGACGAGGTGGGGCAGATCCTGCTCTACTCGACGGTGCCGACCGCAGTGCTGCGGGCCGCGGTCATCCTCGGCTCCGGATCAGCCTCCTTCGAGATGCTGCGCTACCTTACGGAGCGCCTGCCCGTGATGGTCACCCCACGCTGGGTGCACAGCCGGATTCAGCCGGTCGCCATCCGAGATGTGCTGCGATATCTGGTCGGTTGCGCGTCGCTTCCTGCCGATCTGAATCGGTCATTCGACATCGGGGGTCCCGACATCCTCACCTACGCCGACATGATGCGCCGCTACGCGGCCGTTGCCGGGCTGCCGCGACGGGTCATACTGCCGGTTCCCCTCCTCACTCCGCGCCTGTCCAGCCTGTGGGTCGGCCTGGTCACGCCGGTGCCGGGTGCTCTGGCCCGGCCGCTGGTGGAGTCGCTGCGACACGAAGTGGTCTGCCGTGAACACGACATTGCCGCCCATGTGCCAGATCCGCCGCAAGGGCTGATCGGCTTCGAGCGGGCGGTCGAGCTCGCCCTGCAGCGGGTCCGCGAGGCCAACGTTTCCACCCGCTGGTCGTCTGCGGCCATCCTCGGAGGGCCCAGCGATCCGTTGCCCACCGACCCCGAGTGGGCGGGCGGAAGCCTGTACGTCGACCAGCGGGAAGCGACGGTCCAGGCCTCGACGCTGGCGGTGTGGCGGGTGATCGAGGGGATCGGCGGACAGCGCGGCTGGTATTCCTTCCCGCTGGCGTGGAGCGTGCGCGGCCTCATCGACAGGATCATCGGAGGTGTGGGCCTGAACCGTGGCCGGCGCGACCCCGATCGGCTGCTCGTGGGTGAGTCGCTCGACTTCTGGCGCGTCGAGGAGATCGAGCCGGAGCACCTGCTGCGGTTGCGCGCCGAGATGCGGCTGCCGGGCCTCGCCTGGCTGGAATTTCGCGTGCACAGCGACGGCGGCCGGACGGTGTACACGCAACGGGCGCTGTTCCACCCGCACGGGCTGCTGGGCCACGTGTACTGGTGGGCGATCTCGCCCTTCCATGGGGTGGTGTTCGGCGGGATGAAGCGCAACATCGCGAGGGCGGCTGAGACTCAGGCCTGAGCTGACGAGAACCCGCTCATCCGGGTGGCTGCATCTGCTCGGCCGCGGTGACCGGATCGTCATCGAGCCGGCGGGCGCCGACGGACTGTGTGATGGCGGGTGTCGCGCCGGCGCCGGCGAGGGCGAGTGGGGCGAGGCCCGCCAACCGGGAGAGGTGTCCGTTGACGCCATCGAACCGCTCCGGTGTGACCGCGGTGAGGACGACGAGGTCTGGCAACAGTTCCGCGGAAGTGCGGGCCAGGTCCTCGAATGGGGTGTTCGCGCCGAGAAACGAGATCCGCCACCCGTTGCGGTGCAGCACGATGCCGAAGACCAACAACGGGAGGTCGTGTTCCTCGCCGGGTGGGCATGCGAGGACCGCTCGCGGCCCACGGCCACTGCCCCATCCCCGGGCGAGATTCGCCAGGCGCCCGCGGAGCAGGTTGGTGGCGAAGTGCTCCTGCGCGACGCTCGTCTGTCCGCGCTCCCACCGCTCGCCAACCGCATGGAGATAGGGCAGCACCACGTCCCGCAGGACCGTTTCCACCGTGAAGTCGGCGAGCAGCCGGTCGAGCAGCGCCTGCACTGCCGGTTCGTCCATCTCATCCATGGCCCGTGCGAGGGCACCCGGAGCGTCGATCTGACCACCGGCTTGCCCGCTGCCATCGCTGTCCAGTCCGGACCGGAGTGCCTGATCCTCGTCCAGCGCGGCGCGCGCCGCCTCGGCTGCGGACAATCCGCGCGCGAGGTGAGCCTGCATGCGGTGGACACGGCGCTCATCGTCCTCGGAGTACAGCCGGAAGCCGCCCGTTGACCGCATCGGTCGCAGCAGGCCATACCGCCGCTCCCAGGCGCGTAGCAGGTGGTCGCTGATGCCGACGCGCCGGCTGAGCTCGCCGATCCGTAGCACCGCCGACGCTCGTCCGGCATCCATGAGAACACTATACGCTCCCTAGACAGACACTTGACAGCTTGCCTCCCGGCACGTCTACTGTCCTTAGACAAACACTGGACGGAGGTGAGACAAATGAAGAAGCTCGATGCCCTTACCGGCGCTCTGCTCGTGATCGGCGGCCTCAACTGGGGCCTCGTCGCGATCGCCGAGTTCGACCTCGTCGCGACAGTCGTCGGTCTCGAGTTCGGCGAGACCAATGGCTTGAGCCGCATCATCTACGGGCTGGTGGGCCTTTCTGCGGTGTACCAGGCCACTCAGCTACGAGCCATACGCCAACGGTGGTCAGACCGCTCGCACCTGATGACCGCCTGACAAGGTCCAGACCCAACGTGACCGGGTCGGTCAGGCGGTCACCGCCTGGCCGACCCCGTCTACCAAATGGGGAGTGACACCGCCATAACAGCTCTACGCACCAGAACCCGCGGCCTCACCGCCGCGGTTGTCACGGCCACGTTCGCCATCGCCGCCGGTTGCAGCAGTGACGACGCAACACAGGCGAGCGAATCCACCACGACCGGCTCGGCCGCCGCCTGGGAAGCCTGACCGCCTTGGCTGCCGACCCCGTGGCCACCGCTGCTTCCAGCAGCCCGGTGCTGTCCACCCTTGCCGCCGCCGTCACGGAGGTCGGACTGGCTGAACCCTCAACAGTTCCGAGCCCTCACCGTCATCGACAC
>DAIUDS010000077.1:0-10584 GCA_036845485.1 Jiangellaceae bacterium | reverse complement strand
AGCACGACATGGCGCAGCGCGGCGTTGTTCGGAGCGCGCACGAGCGCCAGGACGTCGAAGTCGCCGCCGACGAGCGCGAAATGCTCGACGTACGGCAACGCGCCCAGCGCCGCCGCCACCTCACGCCAGGTGTTCTGCTGGATGGTGAGCAGGACGTACGCGCTGGTGCCCAGCCCGGCCCTCTCCGGATCGACCTGGGCGGCGAAGCCGGTGATGACTCCGTCGCCGGTCAATCGGTCGACTCTGGCGTACGCGTTCGCCCGAGACACGTGGACACGTTCGGCCAGCGACCGGATCGAGATCCGGCCGTCCCGGCTGAGCTCGGCGAGGATGCGACGGTCGACCTCGTCGAGGATCCGGGCCGATCGTCCGGTGCGCCACGGATGAGTCGGCTCGTGGGGAGACGTCTGGTCGACCATGGGCAATCCCAGCAGCCATCTGTCACGGATCTCGCGTGAATGTGGAGATGACCATCTCATCTGGCGGAGGATCAGGAGTCAACCGGGGGCCAATGTCGACCCAGGGGTGAGAGCGAGCCATGACCACGCAGGCCCAGCGCCGGACGGCTCCGGATTCCCCGGGTGCCGCCGACGCCGCTGCCGGGTTGCTTCCATCCGGCACGCCGATCCGATTCCTCGACAACGACGGAGCCGAGGCTCCACCAGCGGAGCATGGCGGTTACGAGCGTCCGCCCACCGATCTCCTGGTCGACGCGTACCGGCGCATGGTGCTCGGCCGCCGCTTCGACGCGCAGGCGACCGCGCTGACCAGGCAGGGGCGGCTGGCCGTGTACCCGTCCAGCCACGGACAGGAGGCCTGCCAGATCGGCGGGGTCCTGGCTCTGCGCGATACGGACTGGATGTTCCCGACGTACCGCGAATCGATGGCGCTGATCGCCCGGGGCATCGACCCGGTCGAGTCACTGACACTGCTGCGGGGCGACTGGCACTGCGGCTACGACCCGGTTGCCACCCGTACGGCACCGCAGTGCACGCCGCTGGCGACCCACGGCCTGCATGCGGTCGGGCTGGCGTACGCGGCCCGCCGCCGCGGCGAGGACACCGTGGCGCTGGCCTTCATCGGTGACGGCGCCACCAGCGAGGGCGACTTCCACGAGGCGCTCAACTTCGCCGGTGTGTTCAAGGCTCCGGTGGTGTTCCTGGTCCAGAACAACCGGTACGCGATCTCGGTTCCGCTGTCGAAACAGACCGCGGCACCGTCATTCGCCCACAAGGGGATCGGGTACGGCGTCCGCAGCGAGCAGGTCGACGGCAACGATCCGGTCGCGGTCCTGGCCGTCCTGCGACACGCCGTCGAATCGGCTCGGGCCGGCGAGGGCCCGTTCCTCGTCGAGGCACACACCTATCGCATCGAGGCGCACACGAACGCCGACGACGCCACGCGCTACCGCGACGCCAGCGAGGTGGACCACTGGGCGCGACGCGACCCGATCGCCCGGCTGGAGAACCACCTGACCGGCCTGCGGGTCCTTGCCGACGAGGACATCGGCAGCGCCCGTGAGCAGGCCGAGGCATTCGCGACGCGGCTGCGTGACCGCATGAACGAGGACCCGGTTGTCGACCCGCGCAGCCTGTTCGACCACGTCTTCGCCGAGCCCACGTCCCAGCTGCGCGAACAGCGCGCGCTCCTGGACGAGGAGTTGCGCGCCGACGAGCAACCCGAGGGTTCGGGCCGGCCGGACGGGGTTGACCGCTGATGCCGACGATGGCCCAGGCGCTCAACGCGGCCCTCCGTGACGCGTTGGTCGAAGACGACTCGGTCGTGGTCTTCGGCGAGGACGTCGGCACGCTCGGCGGCGTGTTCCGGATCACCGACGGGATCGCCCGCGACCTCGGCGACGACCGCTGCTTCGACACGCCACTGGCCGAGAGCGGGATTGTCGGCGTGGCCCTCGGCATGGCGATGAACGGGTTCCGGCCGGTCGTGGAGATGCAGTTCGACGCCTTCGCGTACCCGGCATTCGAACAGGTCGTGTCGCACGTAGCAAAGATGCGCAACCGGACCCGCGGATCGGTGGGCGTGCCGATGGTGATCCGGGTTCCGTACGCCGGCGGCATCGGCGGTGTGGAGCATCATTGCGACTCTTCCGAGGCCTACTACGTACACACTCCGGGGCTCAAGGTCGTCACGCCCGCGACCGTGGCCGACGCGTACTCGTTGTTGCGGCAGGCCATCACCGATCCGGATCCGGTCGTGTTCATGGAGCCGAAGAAGCTCTACTGGTCCAAGGCCGAAATTTCGTTACCGGTCGAGACGGCCCCGTTCGGCACCGCAGCGGTGCGACGTGCCGGGGCCGGCGCCACGCTGATCGCGTACGGCCCGACGGTCCCGGTTGCGATGGAGGCGGCCGAGGCGGCCGTCGAGGACGGCTGGGATCTCGAGGTGGTCGACCTTCGCACGCTGGTGCCGTTCGACGACGAGACAGTCGCGGCCTCGGTGCGAAAGACCGGGCGCTGCGTCGTCGTGCAAGAGGCGGCCGGGTTCGCCGGCGTCGGTGCGGAGATCGCGGCCCGGGTTCAGGAGCGCTGCTTCCATTCGTTGGCCGCCCCGGTGCTCCGAGTGGCGGGATTCGACGTTCCCTATCCGCCGCCGATCGTCGAGAAGCATCACCTGCCCGGCGTCGACCGGGTGCTCGACACCGTCGCCCGCCTGCAATGGGACGACGAACCCGACGACCGCTGGCTGACCGGCGTTCCGGCATGACATCGGCTGCGGCGTCGGAAGCGCGGACGTTCGCGCTGCCGGACCTCGGCGAAGGTCTGACCGAGGCGGAGATCCTGACCTGGCGGGTGGCCGAGGGCGACGACGTGCGCGTCGACGACGTCGTGGTGGAGGTCGAGACGGCGAAGGCGGCAGTCGAGGTGCCCTGCCCTCACGCGGGTCGAGTCGTCGCCTTGCACGGTGCCGTCGGCGACGTGATAGCGGTGGGACAACCGTTGGTGAGCATCGAGCCGCCGGCTGACCCCGCGACCCGTGCCGCCGAGACCCATCACCACGAGGAGCGAGCCGGCTCGGGCGCCGTCCTGGTCGGCTACGGCACGAGCCGCGGTGCCGCTCGCCGGCGTCGACGAGCGGCACACGCAGCCGCCTCGGAGGCCGTCGCGGTCCAGCCGGAGTCCGGTGCCACTCCCCCGGCCGCAGACATCGAGGTGACCGATCGGAACCAGGCGGCGCCGCGCGTGATCTCCCCGGTGGTGCGCCGGCTCGCCCGCGACCGGGGTCTCGACGTGGCCGGGTTGCGCGGATCGGGCCCAGCCGGCGTCGTGCTCCGTCGTGACGTCGAGGCCGCCGTCGGCGCTCCCGTCGATCAACGCGAGGACGGGGAGATCCGGATCCCACTGCGTGGCATCCGGCGAACTGTGGCCGACAAAATGGCCCGCAGCCGTCGCGAGATCCCCGATGTCACGACCTGGGTCGACGTCGACGCGACCGGACTCATCGAGGCGCGCGACACGCTCCGCCGTTCCAACCCGAACATCGCCATCGGTGTGCTGGCTCTGCTGGCCCGCTTCGTGGTGGCCGGGCTCCGTCGTTACCCCGAGCTCAACGCCCGCGTGGACGGCGAGGAGATCGTCCAGCTCCCTTACGTCAATCTCGGCTTCGCGGCCCAGACCGAACGCGGGCTCGTCGTTCCCGTCGTCAGGGACGCACACCACAAGAGCACGCTCGAGCTTGCCGAAGAGCTCGGTCGCCTCACCGCCCTCGCCCGCGACGGCAAGCTCGAGCCCCACGACCTCACCGGCGGCAGCGTCACGCTCAACAACTACGGGGTCTTCGGCGTCGACGGCTCCACTCCGATCATCAACCACCCCGAGGCCGCGTTGCTGGGGGTCGGTCGGATCGTCGACAAGCCCTGGGTCGTCGACGGAGAACTGGCTGTCCGCAAGGTCACACAGCTGTCGCTGACGTTCGACCACCGGGTGTGCGACGGCGCAACGGCTGGCGGGTTCCTCCGCTTCGTCGCGGACTGCGTCGAGCGGCCGGTCGGCCTGCTCGCCGATCTTTGACCGGCCGTCGGCGTACCGTCGCCTACTCTCGTAGATCGTGAGCGACTGGGAAGGCGTGCGCCTGCATGTCGTCACCGGAAAGGGCGGCACCGGCAAGACCACCGTCGCCGCAGCGCTCGCGCTGGCTCTCGCCGAGGGCGGCCGGAAGGTGCTTCTCGTCGAGGTCGAGGAGCGCCAGGGCCTGGCCCAGCTCTTCGACGTCCCGCCGCTGCCGTACAGCGAGCGCAAGCTTGCGGTGGCCCGCGGCGGCGGCGACGTTTTCGGTCTCGCCGTCGACGCCCGCGAGGCGACGTACGAGTACCTCGAGATGTACTACCACCTCGGGCGCGCGGGCCGTGCTCTCGACCGTATGGGCGTCGTCGAGTTCGCCACAACGGTCGCACCCGGCATGCGCGACGTCCTCCTCACCGGCAAGACGTACGAGGCGACCCGACGGCGTCGCCCGGACCAGAGCTTCGTCTACGACGCGGTGGTGCTCGACGCTCCGCCGACCGGCCGGATCGTGCGCTTCCTCGGCGTCAACACCGCGGTGACCTCCCTGGCGCGGGTCGGTCCGGTCAACCGGCACGCGGTCGCCATCATGGATCTGATCACCTCA
This sequence comes from Jiangellaceae bacterium, assembly GCA_036845485.1. Lineage (GTDB taxonomy): Bacteria > Actinomycetota > Actinomycetes > Jiangellales > Jiangellaceae > DAIUDS01. The sequence goes on along the minus strand of DAIUDS010000077.1, from coordinate 5,958 downwards.
CCACGCACAGCCGTGCACATCGTCACGGTGCTCGAGGAGATGCCGGTGCAGGAGGCCGCCGACACCGTCGCCGCCCTGGAGAAGGCCAAGATCCCGGTCGGAGCGGTCGTGGTGAACCAGATCCGCCGTCCGCACCTCGGCGTACGCGACCTCGCCGCGGCTCGACGAGGCAGGCTCGATCGCTTCGCCGTCGCCGCCGGTCTGCGGATCGCAGGATTGGCCGACTCGGACGCACTCGTCGACCAGCTCCTGACCGAGGCCAAGGCACACGCGGATCGGGTGACCCTGGAGAAACAGGAACGCGCCGCGGTCGCAGTCCTGGACCGTCCGACGTATGAGCTGCCCAGGCTTGCCGACGGCATCGACCTCGCCGCCCTCTACGAGCTCGGTACGGAACTGTCCGCGCAGGGGGCCGCATGAGCCCGGGCCGTCATTCCAGGCTGGACCTGGACCGCCTCACGCGCGAGGAGCGCATCCGCATTGTCGTCTGCTGCGGGGCCGGAGGGGTCGGCAAGACGACGACGGCCGCCGCGGTCGCACTGCGCGCGGCCGAGCACGGCCGTCGGGTCGTCGTACTGACGATCGACCCGGCCCGCCGGCTGGCGCAGTCGATGGGCTTGACCGAGCTCGACAACACACCGCGTCGAGTCGGCGATGTGGACACCTCCGGCGGTGGTCACCTCGACGCGATGATGCTCGACATGAAGCGGACGTTCGACGAGGTCGTCGAGTCCCACACCACTCCCGCGAAGGCCCGCCAGATCCTTGCCAACCCCTTCTACCAGGCCCTGTCGTCCTCCTTCGCCGGTACCCAGGAGTACATGGCCATGGAGAAGCTGGGCCAACTGCACGCCCGCCACGAGTGGGACCTCATCGTCGTCGACACTCCGCCGTCGCGATCGGCGCTGGACTTCCTCGACGCGCCGGAGCGGTTGGGTTCGTTCCTGGACGGCCGGCTGATTCGCCTGCTCGGGGTTCCTGCGCGGGCCGGTGGGCGGGCGTACCTCAAGTTCTTCCAGGCCGGCATCGGCGCGGTGACCAATGTGTTCACCAAGGTACTCGGCGGGGAGCTCCTCCGTGACGTGCAGACATTCGTCGCTGCACTCGACACCATGTTCGGCGGCTTTCGAGAGCGAGCGGAGGCGACGTATGCCCTGCTGAAGCGACCCGAGACCGCGTTCTTGGTCGTCGCCATCCCCGAGCCCGACGCGCTGCGGGAGGCGTCGTACTTCGTCGAACGCCTCGAGGCCGAGGCGATGCCGCTCGCCGGCCTGGTGCTCAACCGCGTGCACGGTGACGGCCCGACCGGACTCTCGGAGGACCAGGCCAGAGCTGCTGCCGAGCGCCTCGAAGGTCGACGGGAGCACCGCCTCGCGATGTCGTTGCTCCGGCTGCACGCCGAGCGCCTGCAGTTGGCGGCGAGGGACGCGCGTCGGCGCGCGCGATTTACGGCTGCCCATCCGGACGTACCGGTCGCCCAGGTGCCGGCTCTCCCGGTGGATGTCCACGACCTGGACGGCCTACGGGAGATCGGCCGCAAGCTCGCGCCGCGCGCGTAGACGTTCGCGACGCGACAAGTGGCGGCCCGTTGGCAGGTTCTCAGCCGGCGCGCGCGATCTGCTCGTACTCGCCGCGAGCAGCCTTGAGCAACGAGCGCCAGGACGTGACGCCTGGCCGCCTGCGGAGCAGAGCCCGTCGCTCACGTTCGGTCATGCCCCCCCAGATGCCGAACTCGGTGCGGTTGTCCAGGGCGTCGGCCAGGCACTCGGTGCGCACCGGACACCCCATACAGACGGCCTTGGCACGGTTCTGCGCGGCGCCGGGGACGAACAAGTCGTCCGGCTCGGCGCCGCGACAGGCCGCCTCACTCGGCCAGTCGACCACCCACGGCATGTCTCCTCCCCCCGCGGCGGAGACTCTGCGCCCGACGCCCCCCGTCGACCACACTCCGCCGAGATCACCGTAAAGAGATATTGATCAGGGGAATAGCCCCAATCGTCGCACGAACTATCACCGAACGGCCGATAGACAACTGGCCACGTCCGGTGTACGAATCTGTCGGCGTCCGCGTCGGCGGGGATCAGATTGACCGTACCCTTACCCTGCTTCCATGGCGTCCCTCCGCCTCGAATCGGTCATTGCCGCGTTGCGACGCGTCCTCTTGATCATCGGTGTCAGCGGCCTTGCCGGCGTGCTGGTCGCCGGGATCGCCCTGCCCGTTGCGGCCTCCCTCGGCCTTACAGCACGTGAGAGCGCCAACGCGTTCAGCGACCTGCCCGCCGAGCTCGACGTCAAGCCCCTTGCCGAGCAGTCCCGGATCGTCGACGCCTCCGGCGCCACACTCGCGACCTTCTACGACCAGAACCGAGTTACCGTCACCCTGGACAAGATCGCGCCGGTGATGCAACAGGCCATCCTGGCTATCGAGGATCACCGCTTCTACGAGCACGGCCCCATCGACTTCCAGGGCACCGCACGGGCCCTACTCGGCAACCTCGACGCCGGCGACCTGAGCTGCGGTGACGGCTGCACTGCCGGTGGCGGGTCCACCCTTACCCAGCAGTACGTGAAGCTCGTGCTCCAGGATCAGGCCACGACACCGAAAGAGCGGCGCGCAGCTACGATCAGCACCGGCGCCGATGGGTATGTCCGAAAGCTCAGGGAGCTCCGGCTCGCCGCGAACGTCGAGAACCAGCTCAGCAAGGACCAGATCCTCGAGCGCTACCTGAACATCGCGTACTTCGGCGGGGGCGGCGGGAGCGGCGGCGCCTACGGCGTCGAGGCCGCAGCTCGATACTTCTTCTCCACGACGGCTGCACAGCTCACTCTGAACCAGGCGGCGTTGCTGGCCGGCCTGGTGCAGGCGCCATCCGAGTACGACCCGACCGACAACCCCGAGAAGGCGGTCGGACGCCGCAACCAGGTCTTGAGCCGGATGGGCGAGATCGGCATGATCACGCCGACCGAGGCGTCGCAGGCCCGCCTGGCCGACCTCGGGCTCAAGCTCAAACCCACCCGGGCCGGCTGTGTTTCCACCTGGGCGCCGTTCTTCTGCGACTACGTCTACCACGAGCTCATGCTGATGGAGGAGCTCGGTGCGACCCCGGAGGACCGCGAACGCAACCTGCTTCGCGGCGGACTTACGATCACGACGACGCTCGACCCCAAGGCTCAGCACGCGGCACAGGACGCGATGTCGGATCGGATTGCGTCCACCGACAGCGCAGTCGGCTCGCTGGCCATGGTCGAACCGGGCACGGGTTACATCAGGGCCATCGCCAACTCCCGGGGCTACGGCCAGGAGACCGGTCAGAGCTACATCAACTTCGCGGTCGACAAGAGCATGGGCAGCGCCGGTGGAAGCAACGGCATCCAGGCGGGATCCGCGTTCAAGCCGTTCGTGCTCGCGGCGGCGATCCGGCAAGGCATATCGCTGACCACCACGATCAGTGCTCCGCAAACCCTCCCGATGGGAGGCAAGAAGTTCAAGGTCTGCTGGAACGACAGCACGATCTACACCACCGACCGGGACTACGCGCCCAAGAACTCGACCGGTGCAGGCAGTTTCAACCTGCGGACGGGCACCGAGAGGTCGGTCAACACCTTCTATGTACAGCTGCTGCAGCGCACCGGCATCTGCGAGCCCGCAACGATTGCCCAGCAATCCGGCGTTTTCAAACAGATTCCGACCTCGCCCGCGGACCAGCCGCTCGATCAGGTGGCATCATTCACGCTCGGCTCGAACACGGTGTCGCCACTCGCAATGGCCGAGGGCTACGCGATGTTCGCCGCCCGCGGCATGCACTGCAACTCGATGGCCGTCCTCCAGGTGCGTGACCGCGACGATGCCGTGATCGTTGACCGTAAGCCGACGTGTAACCGCGTGCTCGACGAGGGTGTTGCCGATGGCGTGAACGAGGTCCTGCGTGGTGTCATCCACAACCAGGGAGCGACCGGTACACGCATGCAGCTGGACGGTGGCCGCGTGGCGGCCGGCAAGACCGGTACCACGAACAACTCCATCGCGGTCTGGTTCGTCGGGTACACACCTCAGGTCTCCACCGCCGTCGCCGTGGCAGACCTGGACGGCGAGCAGGAGTCCCTCGACGGGCGGACGTACAACGGTGAGCGGATCAGCTCCGCCTGCGGCGGCTGCATCCCCGGGCCGATCTGGAAGAAGACCATGGATGCCACGCTCGAGGGCACGCGCATGGCCCGCTTCAGCAAGCCCGATCCCAAGATCGTCCGTGGTGCCGACGATCGAGTGCCTGACGTCCGTGGCATGACCGCGAGCCTAGCGGCGGACCGGTTGGCTGAGGCCGGTTTCACAGCGCACGTGGCCGGCGAGGTCGCGTCCGCGATCGCGCAGGGTCTCGTCGTCGAGACCGATCCCGCGACCGGTTCCAGCATCGCCTCGGGCGGCAGCGTCGGCCTCATCCTCAGCACCGGCGTGGCCACCGAACCCGAGGTGCCGGACGAGCCAGAGCCGCCCGGGCCGCCGGGCGACCCGCAGGTCCCACCGCCGGAGACCTGAGGCCAGGGTCGCCGGACGGGCGGCCGAACTCCGCGCGTTCCCGGTCAGAGAGCAGTCGGCGGCGCCGGCCCGAAGGCGGCGTCGCGGTCGTCGGGGCGCAGCGTCGCGGAGAGGTAGGACGTGGTTCCCGTTGCAAGCAGCTCGGTTCCGGCCGCGACGAGCGCGCCGTACGCGACCCATGCCAGCGAGCCGCCGGTCGAGATTCGACGCACGCCGACGACGGCAAGGTCGGCGATCGGCGGGCAGCCTGGCACGGTCAGGACGTTCACCGGCCCGCCAATCGCCCGGACGATCTGCTCGATGTCGGCCAGCGCGGTCAGACCAGGTGCGTAGACGACCTCCGCGCCTGCGCCACGGTACGCGACCAGCCGGGAGATCGTGTCGTGGAGGTCGTCGACGCCGTAGAGATAGTTCTCTGCCCGGGCCGTCAAGACCAGGCCGTGGCGTGCCGCCGCCGCGGCGGCCTCTTGGACGCGCTCGACGGCCATATCGACCGGCAGCAAACCCGTGGTCGGGTGGTAGTCCTCGATCGAGCAGCCCGCTGCACCGGTCTCCGCGATCAGGTCCACCGTGCCCGCAACACCGCCCGGTTCGTCGGGAAAGCACCCCTCGGAGTCGACGCTCACCGGCACGGAGACCGCCCCCACGAGTGACCCGGCGTGGGTCAGCAGTTCATCCCTGCGGACGTGTTGGTCGAGCCGACCCAACGAGCCCGCATGTCCCGAACTCGTCGTCGCCAGCGCGGGGAAGCCGCAGTGCTCGAGCAGGCGCGCCGAGCCGACATCCCACGCGTTGGGCATGACGAACAGTCCGTCGTCGTGCATTGCCCGAAAGCGGTCCACGGTGCTCATGTCAGCCCGAGTCCACGACCGCCGTCGACGACGATGCGCTGACCAGTGACGAACCCTGCTCCGTCGGAGGCGAGGAAGCTCACGACGTGGGCGATGTCCTCAGGCGTTCCCATGCGGCCTGCGGGCACCGATGCGAGGTACGCGTGTCTGACGTCGACGGAGACTTCCGAATGGCGCTCGACCGGGACGAAACCGGGCGCGACGGTGTTTACCGTGATGCCGAAGGCGGCGAGTTCGTGAGCCCAGCTTCGGGTCAGGCCGATCTGTGCGCTCTTCGCCGTGGCGTAAGCCGATCTGCCCGGCGGCGGGAAGTCCGCTACCTCGGAGTCGATCTGGATGATCCGGCCGAACCGTCTCGCCTGCATGCCCGGGATCACGGCGCGGCCGAGCAGCACCGGGCTTTTGACGAAGAAGTTGAGCTGGGCGAGATGATCACGCCAGCCCACCTCCGTCACGTCGGCCTCTGGCTGCGGGCCCGTCGCGTTCACAACCAGTACGTCGATGTCGCCGAGGCTCGTGCTCACAGCGGCAACGAGGTCGGCGACCTGTGCCTTGCTGGTGACGTCTGCGGGG
>DAIUDS010000076.1:0-10695 GCA_036845485.1 Jiangellaceae bacterium | reverse complement strand
GTCCGAGCCAGCTGGCCCTTGACGTTCAGTGTCCCCGCCCGGCCGGATGCTATCGACGGGCTCGCTGGGCATCAGCCGGGTGAGAAAGAGCGCGATCGCCGCGATCAGTGCCAGCACCGAGAGGCTCACCCGCAGGGCATCGATCCGTGCCGACTCGTTCGTCTCGACGACGGCATCGACGACCTCGGCGGAGGCTCCCGCATCACGCAACGCGCTCTCGAGGTCCTTGTCGGACACGAACGGGATGCCATCGGCCAGCTCCACCTCGGCCGACGCGGCCACCTCGGCGGGCACGTCGGGGTTCTGCTGGATGCCGGCGATGAAACTGGCGGTCAGAGCGGCGATCAGGATTGATCCGGCGAGAGCGGTGCCGAGCGAGGCACCGAGGTTCGACGAGGTGTTCTGAAGGCCCCCGACCTCGGCGCTTTGCTTGTCGGGTACGGCAGAGACGGTGACGGCGCCCAGCTGCGACGCGAGCGCCCCGACGCCGAGCCCCGCAAGGAGCAGCGGCACTGTCACGATCGACGCGTCGGCGCCGATCTCCAGGGCCATGACGAGCGAGACGATTCCGGCGAGGAGCGCGGCCAGGCCCCAGCTCACCACCCGGCGAGGTGATGCCCGCGGCCATAGCTTGGGAACACCGACCGCTGCTAGCAGCAGCGTCACCGACAGCGGCAGCAGGCGAACGCCGGTTTCCACCGCGCTCAGGCCCAGCGCGACCGACAGGTACAGGGGGATGGTGAAGAACAGCCCGGCCTGGAGCAGGAACTGGAAGAGGAACATGGTGAGGCCGCCTACCAGGCGGGCGTTTCGCAGCATCGTGGTGGAGACCAGCGGTTCGCGGCCCGCCGCGAGGACCCGGTCCTCCCACCAGAAGAAGACGCGGATGATCACCAGGCCGGCGAGAATCAGCCACAGCGTGGCCGAAAGGCCGAGGAGCGAGGGAGCGTCCGGACGCGGCTGCACCCAGCCCCACTCGCCGGAACGCAGCACCCCGAAGACGGCCACGCCGAGCCCGGTCGCCGACAGGACGACTCCGACGAAGTCGAGTCGGATGCCTGACTGTGCCGGGACGTCGTGGATCCGTCGCGCGAGGGCGAGGATCGCCACCACGATGAGCACCTCGCCCGCGAAGACAAGCCGCCAGGTCCAGTACGTCGTCACCGCACCACCGATCAGCGGTCCCACGGCGACGGCGACGGCGCCGGCCGACGCCACCAGGCCGTAGGCACGCGGTCGTTCCGGTGCGCGGAAGTTCGCAGCCACGAGTGCGACGATGGCCGGCATGATGAGCGCCGCCCCGACGCCCTCGAGGAAGGACCAGCCCAAGATGAGCACGGGCAGGTTCGGCGCGAGGGCCGTGGTGAGCGAGCCGCAGCCGTAGATGACGCAACCGATCGCAAAGGCCCGACGGCGGCCGAGCATGCTGCCGACCTTGCCGCCGGTGATCATCAGCGTGGCCATCACCAGCGTGTAGAGCGTGATCGCCGTCTGCACGCCGGTCACCGTCGTCCCTACGTCCTTGGCGACCTGGGCGATGGACACGTTCATGACCGAGCTGTCCAGGGTCATGAGGAACTGACCGGACGCCAGGGTCAGCAGGACGATGCCCGCAGCGGACGTCGCCGCGGAGGCCGATCGGCCCTCAGATCGTCGTTCGGTTCGCATCGCGGCGATGCCTCACTCGGTTCCACACGAAGTCCAGGACGACCGCGAGGAGGAGGACGGCGACCGCCACCAGCAGTCCGGCGATCAGGGTATCTGCTTCGCCCATGCCGCACATATTCCTTCGGCCGGCCGAACAGGGTCCGATCCCAGCTTGCGCGGTCTTTCCCCCGGCTCGGGCCTGGTTCCTTGTGGGCCCGGCTGTGCTGGTACAGCATGCAGCATCCGACGAGCAGTCGTATCGGGCTGAGCCGCTGCTGGCGAAGGGTGGTGAGCAATGCGGATCGCTGTCTACGGCACGGGAGGGGTCGGCGGCTATCTCGGTGGCCGGCTGGCCCAGGCCGGGACCGACGTCCACTTCATTGCACGCGGAGCCCATCTGCGAGCCCTCCGGGAACACGGATTGCAGGTGCGAAGTGTCAAGGGTGACTTCGCGCTGCGAGCCCCAACTACCGACGACCCGGCTGAGATCGGCCCTTGCGACTACGTGCTGTTCTGCGTCAAGGCCTTCGACACCGAACCGGCCGCAGTCCGGCTGGGGCCACTGGTGGGCGACAACACGGCGGTGGTGTCCCTGCAAAACGGTGTCGACAACGAGGAGAAGCTCGCGCGGGCAGTGGGAGTGGATCACGTGATGGGAGGGGCCGCCTTCATCTTCGCCGGCATTGCCGAGCCGGGCGTGATCGTGCACACCGGCGGGCCGACCAGCATCACCTTCGGCGAGCTGGACGGCCGAGTCAGCACTCGGGCACGACGGCTGCTGGACCAATGCAGGCAGGCCGGTTTTGCCGCCGAACTGTCGACGAGCATCAAGACGGTGCTGTGGGCCAAGCTGGCCTTGATCTGCGCACAGGCGGGCATGACCGCGGCGGTGCGGCTGCCGATCGGGGAGATCCGCACAGTGGACGCGGCATGGGCCGCGTTCCGGCGCCTGGTCGAGGAGGTCTGTGCGGTGGCTGCCGCGGACGGCACACCGGTGCCCCCGGCCGACCAGCAGGGGGTCGTCTCCATAGCGCAGGCAATCGAACCGGGCAACTTCTCCTCCCTCCACGACGATCTGGTGCGTGGGCGGCCCATGGAGTTGGAAGCGCTGCACGGCTTCGTGGTGCGGCGGGCCGCAGAGCACGATGTGCCTGTGCCAATGTCCGAAGCGGTCTACGCCATCCTCAAGCCCTGGGCGATCCACAACCAGCGTGCATGACGAGGGCGGTGGCACTGATCGGTCGGGGCCGATCAGGCGGGGCCGATGCTCGCGAGGATCGCCCGCCCGAGATCCTGGGGCCGGGTGAACTGCGGCCAATGGCCCGTGCGCAGGTCGACGTATTCGACGTCGCGGGTCCTTGCGAGCTCCTGCATGTACGGATGCCCCTCCTCCATCAACTTCCGCAGCATCGCACCGGAGAACTCGCACGCGATGACGGTGACGGGCACGTCGTAGCGACGCTCGTCCGAAAGCTGCTGCCGGTCCCGTGCGACATGCTGGGGCGACGGGATCGCGCGCTCGCGGAACGCCGCGCGCCGCTCGTCGTCGAGGTCGACGAGGTCCTCCTCCCCGAACAGCGACCAATCCGGAAGCGGGACCTCACCGTTCTCGGCCGGGAACTCGTCGTTGATGACCCCGCCCTCGCCGACGGGACCGCTGTCGACGTAGACGACGCGGGCAACCCGGTCGGGCCGCGCGTCGACCGCGGCATGGGCGATCGCACCGCCGCCGGAGTGCCCGACAAGCACGACCTTTCCCTCGGCCGGGTCAAAGGAGTCGATCACCTCGATCACCGCATCGACATGGTCGCGCAGGGTGATCTCGGAGCGGTCGGTGTCTTTCGACTCCATGCCGGGCAGCGTGAGCGCGTGCGTGCGGTGCCCCACCTCCTCGAGGGCCGGAACGACCTCGTCCCACGACGAGCCGTCGAGCCACAAACCGGGAATCAGCACGATATCCATGACCCCAAACTAGGCCGGGCCAGCGACATCAGGCGACGTCCCGACGCAGCCCGTAGCCCGGATCGCTACGGGTCACTCATGCGTCCGACGTCAAGGGCAGCTGGTGGCCGCGTCCTCGTCGATCTCACCGAGCAGGGCGCCGAGGTCACCGATGTGGGCATCGTCACCGAGCAGGAGCCGTGTCACGTTGCCGAGGCCGAGACGCGGCTCTTCCTGTGAGGACGCGTGGTCGCCGATGTCGTGGTGAGCCACAGCGCGCTGAGCCGTGACCACGCCCAGGCAGTTCGGACTGTCAGGTGTGTCGGCAAACGCCACGGGAGCAGTCACGATGCCCGCGGTCAATCCTAGGGCCAGAGCGATGGCCGATCTGCGCATGGCGGATAACCCCTCTTCACGTAGTTCGTGCTCCGCTCCGCGCGGAGCGTCTCGAGCATCGGTGGGGTTCACGCCATGGGCAAGCCTTTCAACTGTCGCCGAAACCTTGACAGCATCAGGCCGGATTCCAGGACGATGCTGTGGCGGGGCTCGGCAACGACGCGGTGCCGGGTCGTGAATACTCTCGGTGTCGCGCCGGTGGGAGTGGTGCAGATGCTGCGGCTTCGGCTCGGCGTGGACGATCTCGCACGCACCACGTTCGCAGCGCCGACCCCATACTGCGAGCTGGCCGTCAGCGCGCAGGTGCTCCAACAGCCCAGGAGTCAGTTTCGGCGGCTGTGGCGTGCCGGGCGAGCTCGCATTCCCGCCCCGGCGCGTCGGCTACTGGACCTGATTCCCGCATACGGCAGCGTCCCTACCTTCCTGGCGCCTGAGTCGTGCGGCTGCCTGGATGAGGCGATCGACGTCGTACAGTCCACGTCGCCATCGAGGATCCGGACGGAGCTTGCGGAGATACCGTGGTCGGCCGGCCTGTTGCCGTGGATCCGCGATCTGGCTCGTGGCCGCGTCGATGCCCTGGCTGAACTGGGCTGGGCTATGCGGATCTACCACGACCACGTGATGGCCCCCGTGTGGCCCACGGTCCAGCAGGTTGTCGCGGCCGAGATGAGAGATCGCGCCTGGCAACTCGCGACCGAGGGCGCCGGAGTCACGCTGAACACGCTCGATCCGCGGATCCGTTGGCGTGACGGCCTGCTGGAGGTCGGCGCCCCCACCGAGGCCGACATAGATCTTGCCGGACGGGGACTTCGCTTGATGCCGTCCGTCTGGACACGCCCGGCCGTCACGATCGGTTGGAAGCATCCGACCCTTGTCTATCCGGTTCGTCTCTCGAGCTGGGCACAGCAACACCCCAGGGGCGACCACGACGACCGGCTGGCCGCAGTCCTCGGAATGACTCGCACCCGTGTCCTGCGCGCACTGGTCAGCGAGCACACCACGAGCCAGCTCGCGCAAGCACTGGGCATCAGCCCGGCATCGGCCTCCACCCATGCCGCCGTCCTCCGTGGTGCCGGGTTGGTGGCGACCCGACGAGACGGCCAGGCAGTTCGCCACGTTCTGACCGAGCTCGGCCAGGCTGTCACGTCGGCGACCCCAGCAATCCGCTGAGCGGGACGGGCCAGCCCAGAGCAGGCGGCATTTCCAGCCGCAGTACGACGACCGAAATAGTGGGGACGGTCATCAGTGGTCGGGTCGATGATCGTGCTGGCCGTGCTGGTGGCCGCTACACGTTCGCGGCTGGTGGAAGGGCTGGCCGATGCATCGATCCCACGTACCACCGCGCAGAACATCGTCGCCGACCTGACGTACTTCCTTCGTGCCTTGCTGCGGACCACCGCCGTGCTGGGTCTGATCGTCGTCCTACTCGCCTGGCTTACGGAGCGCTCGGCCGCAGCCCGGTCACTGCGCAGGGGAACGTCCAACGCGGCAGCGCTGTCCGGCGCCGGCTGTCGCCTGAGGGCGAGCCGTCAGGCGTGGAACGCTGGATGGGCGGATACGAGGCTAGGGTCACGGGTGGCGTTCTCCTGGTCGGCGTCGTAGTGGTGCTGACCTGGGACACTGTGTCACCAGCCCGGCTGGCTGTTCTGGGTCTGATCGTTCTGGTGCTCGTGGTCGGCGTACGGGCACTCGCGGCGACGAGTCGGGCTGCGACCGGGGGGACGATCCGTTGCCGTAAAGGGGGCTAGCCGATGAACGACGTGGTGCGAGCGAGAGCGCTGTCCGACGAAGACCTGGTCCGCATGCTCGATCTGATGGCGGGCGCAGACAGTGTGGAGCTCAAACTCACGATTCCAGAGTCCGAGCACAGGGCAAGCATGACCGCGCTGAAGTTGGACCCACTCGACGCCCACATTCGGCAGGTGTACTTCTTCGACACTCCGGACCTGGCGCTGGACGCCGCCGGCGTGGTGGTACGCGCCAGGCGGGTCCAGAACGCCAGCGGTGACACCGTGGTTAAGCTGCGTCCGGTGGTACCCGACAAGATCCCCGACGACGTCCGCCGGGATGCGGCGTTCTCCATCGAGGTCGACGCGATGCCCGGCGGGTTCGTGTGCTCGGGCTCGTTCAAGGGGACTGTCGACAACCAACATGTACGAGATGCCGCCTCGGGTGCCCGACGGGTGAGGTCCCTCTTTTCCAAGAACCAGCGGGCTTTCTACCGGGCCAATGCGCCAGACGGGCCAGACCTCGACGACCTTGTCACGCTGGGGCCGGTCAACGTGTTGAAGCTCAAGTACGAGCCAGAGCCGTTTGCTCACAAACTCGCCGTCGAGTTGTGGTTCTACCCCGACGGCTCACGGATCCTGGAGCTGTCCACCAAATGTGCGCCGAACCAGGCGTTCCAGGTCGCCGCCGAGGCGCGCGCCTTCCTCAGCACCGCGGGCATCGGCCTCGCCTCCGACCAGCAAACGAAGACCAGGACCGCCCTGGACTACTTCTCCCGCACCCGGGAGAGCTGATGGGGACGAGCCGAGCGCCTCACCGAAGGCGCAGCACAGGCTCGAAGCTCGTCGGCCGGGTCGGCTTACTCCTCGCCTGCCGACATGGCCGCGTGGGGTGGGTGCACTCGGAGCCCACCCCACAGTGCCGGCGGGCGCGGACTCATCCCTCCTCGAGGAGGCTCCGTCGCCGCCTGGCGGCCGTGAGCATGACGCCGCCGGTGGCGATCAGGACCGCGGCGACAAGACCCATCAGCCACGGCGAGATCGACAAACCGGTGTCCGGCAAATCCGGCGGCGGCGTCGTCGGTAGGGGCGGGTCGAGGAACGCGGCCACGCTCAGTCCCGTGCCGGCGTTCTCTGCCGAGATCGTGACGACGTCGGTCGTGGCGTCGTCCGGAATCAGGTAGCCCTCCGGCGCTTGGGTTTCGTACCAGTAGTAAGTCACCGAGGTGCAGCCCGCCCATGGTGCACGTGCCGTCGTCGCCGGTCCCACACTCGTCGACGAGGACGTCGCCTTCGTCCGGAGCGTCGGCCACTCCGTCTCCGTCGTCGAGGTAGAGGGCGCAGGCCATCGAGCTGCGCAGCGCAGCAATAAGCCTCGTCGACGCCCTGCACATTGGGGCAACGAGGCAACCCCTTCCCTTGAGACACACGCTCCACGCCATGCTGGGGTCACCCGGTCGACCGGCGCGCGGCCCCGCCTGGCATCGGTCCCAGACGACAGGCTTGCCGCACTTCGCGCACAGGTCCGTGCAGCCACGGCAAACGGCCGACGCGTGACCGGCCAAGACGTGGCTGGTTGGCTCGGCGTGTTTCCACGAACCGGGCGTCGTCGGTTAGCCGCACTGGTGGCCGACGACCCTGAGCTGGCAAACGTGTTTGCCGGAGACTGAACCACCTGGTTGTCGCCTGGGGGCTTCTCATGCTGCCTGGGCGAGTCTCCAGCGACCGTGCGCGAGGACACATGGACTTGCAGGTTGAAGCTCAGCCAGAGCCTGGCACAGCGAGCGAGGATCGTGCTGCTGGCCGCCGACGACCTTCACCGTCCGCGGTCCCGAGGGCCCGCCTAACCGATCAGAAATGCGAGTCCCGAGAGCCGGTGGGATACTGCGGACAGGTGTGCTCGTACGGCCGGTCAGGAAGCACGTCGTCCCACTCTTGCTGCGTAAGATTGCGGCCCGCGACCATGCAAGCGTGTTCCAGCAACCGCTCCGGCGCAATGTTCCACTTGCGGACTCCGGTGCCTTCGGTGAACGTCACGACGGTGCTGCCGTCATCGCTGATACCGACGGATGAGTCCACATCCGGGATTGCGCCTAGGCTGGCGCCCTCGACGCTCCAGATCGCACCGTCCGCAAAAAGGATGCGTGAGTCCGGCGCAAAGACCAGGGAGCCGTCGACCTCCAACACGCTGTGCACCTGCCAGGACCGGGTGTCCCAGACCACCACCGGCCCACTGTTGTGTGACGCAGCGAGCCACCGGCCGTCAGGTGAGAAGAGCGGGCCGACGCCAAAGCGCTCACTTGCGAGCGGGTCGAGGGTGGCCTCGAGATCGCCAGTCGCCAGGTCTATGACCTCGATGGCGCCCCCACCCTCGCCCAGCGCGGCGAGCCGCCCATTCGGGTGGACCCCGATGGTCGGGACTCCTTCCGCCGCCTCGTAGAGGTTTGGCGACCGCTTCTCGCCCGTGGCCAGGTCCCAGACGTCGATCCGATCCTGCGCCGCCGTGACCAGCGCCTGGCCGTCCCACGTGAACTCTGCGGCGTAGGCAGTCCTGGCGTCGAACCCGAACGTGTGTGGCATTAGCGCTCGCCGTTGGACGTCGATCACGTTGACGGTGACACGCGTCGGATAGAGCCGGCTCGCGGATTCAGAGTGGACGACTACCTCTACGTACCGGCCGAGCCGGTCGACAGACAACCAGTCGACGTATCCGTGGATCTCAACGTCAAAACTCTGGTTCCTGACGATATCGAAGACGTTCACCCGGCCATCCGAGTAGCGCGTTGCCGCCACAGATCCGTCCGCCGCCAACGCTGTTCTTTCCACGCCGGGTCCCGGTCTCGGCCCGAGATCGGCGACGACGCCCTTTGTGCCCATCGGGTTCCAGTCCCACGCCAGCACCGACCGGTCGGAGCCCGAGGCGTAGATCGTCTCGCCGTCTGGGGAGTACACCAGTTGCGTCACCTGATCCGAGTGGCCGCGGAGAACAGCTCTCTCCTCCAGGGTGCCGGCATCCCAGACGACGACGGTTCGCTCCTGGGTGGCTCCGGCGAACGTCGAGCCGTCCGGCGAGAAAACGACGTCGACGAGCCCATCCTCAGGAGTTGACGGAACCGGTGTGCGGTCGCCCCCGGCGTCCAGGTCGACATGTTCGATTGGACCGCCGGCATGTCCGATCACCAGCGTCGAACCGTCCGGGCTGATCGAAGCAACCGCGCTATCGGACGCGTCGGAAGACCACACCTCGAGCCCGGTCTCGACGTCCCAAACCAAGACCGGCCCGCGGGTCTCGGGCTCAGCGGCGGCTACCATGAACCGCCGGTTCTCTGGCGCGTCTACCAGGGCGGTTTCCTCGGGAAGTGCGAAGTCGAGGGTGCGTTTGACCGCTCCGGTCTGCATGTCGACGTACCGGACGCGACCGTCCTCGCCAGCTGTCACGATGGTGCGTCCATCGGCTGTGAACCTGGCCGATGACGGCTCAGCGCCTTCCAGCACGCGCACCGACGGCGGCGACTGATCCAGGTCCACGAATACGACCCGTGGGTCGAACCTATCTTCGTGAAAGTATTGGACCGGGACCCCAACCGCGGCGATGTGCTGACCATCCGGGCTTATGTCGAGCGATTTCACAAATATCGCAGTGTCTGGGATCGTCAGGCGCTGTCGCGACTCGGTGTCCCAAACGTAGAGAGTGCCCTCGAATCCGCTCGCCACTACTTTGGTGCCGTCCGCGCTTGCCGCGACCGTCTGCAGTGCCTGGTCGGCGTAGAGGATCGCCGTGGCTTCGGGGCTACGGTGTACGGCCTGGAGCAACGCCCCGCGTGACTCGTCCGACGGCTCGAACTGTTGGGCTTGAGCGGCGTAGAGCAGCGCCCGGTCCAAGCGGTTCTCGTTCAGCGCCCGGCCTTGCAGCGCACGCACGTCGGCGCGCAAAGCTGACTGGTCTGCCTCGTTGCGCAGGTTAACGGCCACCAGGCTGGCTGCCAGGGCCAGTACCACAACGGTGGCCAGGCCAATTGCGAGACCACGCAGCCGTCGGATCGATCGGCGGCGCCGCACCTCCTCCGCTTCGGCGGTCTGCTGGCTGGTGCGCAGGAAGTGGTGCTCCACGTCGGTCAGCTCGTCTGGGTGGTCGCGCTGCCAGTCCAAGGCGGCGGCAAGCCGCGCCCCGCGGTAGAGCTCGCCGGCATCGCCGCTGGTTTGCCATGCGCGCGCAGCGGGTGCGAGGTGTCGGCGCAGTTGCCGTCCGGCGTCGTCCTCGTCGAGCCACCCGCGTAGCCGCGGCCATTCGCGCAGCAGTGCCTCGTGTGCGACCTCGGCGTGGGTCTCGGAGATGGTGAGCAGCCGCCGCGTCGCCAGCGTGTCGAGCACCGCGCGAGCATCGGCGTCACCATCCGGGGCCGCCTCCGCGATGGGCACCCGCCGGCGTACCGGCTCGCCGGCTTCGCCGGTCTCGGCCAGCCGGAGCAATGTTCGCCGGGCGACCGACTGCTGCCTCGAAGTCAATTGTCCGTACGCCATCTCGGCCAGCCGCGCCACCGCCGTATGCACTCCGCCGATCTGGTGGTAGGCCGCAAGAGTCAGCCGGCGACCGTTGCGCCGCTCCCACAACGACAGAAGTGCGGTGGACATCAGCGGCAGTCCCCCCGGCTCGCTGGCCACGTCACCGACGATGGTTTCCGCCAGCCGTGCCTCGAGTTCTAGGCCCGCGACGGCGGCAGGGAGCTCGATTGCCTGCCTGAGCTCGTCGGAGGTCATCTCGCCGACGAGCATGGTGTTGGCGGCCAGCAGGTCGGAGACGCGAGGGTACGCGGCCGCCTGCGCGTAGTAATCCGATCGCACCACGACGACCACTGCAACGTCGTCCTGTGCTCCGGTTGCCGCCAGCCACTCCGCGTACTCCTGCTGCTGAGTCGGCGCCAACGTCGTGAACAGCTCCTCGAACTGATCCACGACGAGGAGAGCTCGCGCACCGTCGGCCGCC
>DAIUDS010000075.1:0-10719 GCA_036845485.1 Jiangellaceae bacterium | reverse complement strand
CCGCGGTGCGTGCCCAGCGCGGCGCTGCCGAGAAGGTGTCCCAGGCAGAGGGCCTGCAGGACGCCGCGGCCGCGGTCCTCGTCACGGCGGAGCAGGAGGAGAAGGACGCCGGCGGGGCCAGTGCAGCGGCCGAAACGGCGGCTCGAGCCATCGCCGCGTCGCTCGGCATCGACAAACGGCTCGTCCGGCCCGGCGTCGGCACCATCAGCAGCCCGTACGGCATGCGCAGGCATCCGGTCACCGGCGTGCACAAGCTGCACAGCGGAACCGATTTCCAGTACGCGGGCGGCAAGGCCTACGCTGCCGCGACCGGGACCGTGGCGGCCGTGACCAACGACTCCGCGTACGGGAACATGGTCACGATCGCGCACGGCAAGGGCATCGTGACCCGTTACGCCCATCTGGCCACGCCGCTGGTCCGGCCGGGCGACGAGATCGCCGCTGCTCAGGTCATCGGTCAGATCGGCTCGACCGGCCTGTCCACCGGGCCGCATCTTCATTTCGAGGTGCAGGTGGGCGGCGAGTTCCAGGACCCGGCCGTCTGGCTCGCCCGCTGAGGTCAGCGCCTAGCGTGAGCCCGTGGCGTACGACTGGGTCTGGTTGCTGACCGACTACGGGCGGCGGGACGGCTTCGTGGCCGCCTGCCACGGCGTCATCGCCCGGATCGCGCCGGCCGCACGGGTCGAGGACATCACCCACGAGGTGCCGGCGTATGACGTCCGGCACGCGGCCGTCGTCCTCGCGCAGACTGTTCCGCACCTGCCGCCGGCTGTGATCGTCGGCGTGGTCGATCCCGGTGTCGGGACGCAGAGGCGCGGCGTGGCGATCAGGGCCGGCGGCTCCGTGCTCGTGGGCCCGGACAACGGGCTGCTCGGCTGGGCGGCCGACGCGCTGGGAGGCGCGAGCACAGCCGTGGAGCTGACCGAGCCGGCCTTTCGGTTGCCGTCGCCGGCGCACAGTTTCGAGGGGCGTGACGTCTTCGCCCCAGCCGCCGCACATCTCGCGGCGGGCCTGGCGCTCGACGCGTTGGGACCGGCCGTGCCGGTCGACGACCTGGTCCGGTTGGCGCAGCCGCGGGTCGAGGTCGGCCCGGGCAGGCTCGACACCGAGGTGCTGACGATCGACCGCTTCGGCAACGTGCAGCTCCCGGCGACGATGGCCGAGCTAGCAATAGCCGGGCTCACCGCCGGGACGGTGCGGATCGACGCCGGCGGACGTCCGCACGTCGTCGCGGTCGGAGTGACGTTCGCCGACGTCGCCCCCGGCGAGCTGGTCCTCTACGTCGACTCGGCAGGGCAGGTCGCACTGGCCGTGAACGGAGGCGATGCAGCCGCCGAGCTCGGCCTGGACTCCGGCGACCCGATCACGGTGACCGGTGAGTTGCCGGTGCGATGATCGGAGCGCCCTCGTGCAGGGCGTGGTATAGCCGGTCGCGCAGTGTGTTGAGCTCAGCCGCGGTCAGTGTGCGGTCCGCCGCCCGCAGGACGACCCTCAGCAGGGCGTTGTCCTGACCCGGGCGGATGCGGAGCCGCTCGCGTGCCGCCGGCGGTAGGTCGTCGTACGGCGTCGTCGAG
This sequence comes from Jiangellaceae bacterium, assembly GCA_036845485.1. Classification (GTDB taxonomy): domain Bacteria; phylum Actinomycetota; class Actinomycetes; order Jiangellales; family Jiangellaceae; genus DAIUDS01. Next base: position 9,145 of record DAIUDS010000075.1, on the reverse strand, counting down.
AGCACCGCGACCTCCTCGACCAGATCCGCTTCCGCCCCGAGGGCGTCGCGCACCCGGTCGCCGAGCGTCTCGGCGTCCGCGCTCGCATCGACGGCCAACGACAGGTCACGCCGGGCAGGGGGCAGCGCGGACACCGGACGGTACGGCGAGAGGTCGAGCAGCTGCCCGACGACGCGCGGGTCGTCCGACCGCAGCAACCGGATGTCGGGGATGCCCTTGCGCAGCATCAGCACGCGGTCCATGCCAATGCCCAGGGCGAGGCCACTCCAGCGGTCCGGGTCGAGGCCGGCGCCGGCCAGGACGTGCGGTGCGGCGAGGCCGCACTCGGCTAGCTCGACCGGCTGGTCGCCGTCGATGACCTCTACCTCCCGGCCGTCCACCGTGTACGGGTGGCCCGCCATCTTCCACCGCCGTTGCCTGCCGGGCACCAGGGTGTCGAGCAGCACGCCGACCATGCCGGACAGGTCGGTGCTGTCGAGCCGGCGACCGTCCCGCCGCACTCGCCACAGGTCGAGCTGGTGGGGGGTTCCCGTATGCAGCCGGTCGATTGCGTCGCGCCGATGGCAGATACCTGGTAGCGCGATGAGCACGTCAACGGGTGCCTTCGGTTCGGCGGCCAGCTGGCGCAGTGCCGGTGGGACACCGGCCGACGTGTGACTGCGCAGCATGCAGTCATCGTTGACATATCGCGTGTAGCGGACGTCGCGGGCGACGGCATCGGGTGCATAGCCAAGCCGGTCGTAGTTGTCGTCGACGGCGACGACGGGTCCGGTGCGGATCAGCCGGACCTGGCTCGGCCAGGCCGCGGACAGCGACCCGATGGCGTCTTCGACAAGAAGTTGGAGGGCGTGCGGCCCCTGCCCGGGATCGGTGAGATCGCGGACCGACAGGGCGGCGTTCAGGGCATTCGTGGGCAGCGGTGTGACGGACATGACCGGGCCTCTCGTGGCTGGGCGAGGTTGGCGGGGAGTCGCCCCCGGCCGGTCGTCCGCGGAGGGTCAGGCGTGCGTGCCCTCCGGGCGGCGGACGTTCGCCGACCGGGGGCAGCCGAACCAGCGCTGACCTGTCACGGCTCCAGCATAGCTCTGGCGTGATCGGCTAGTCGAAGCGGAAGCCTCCCGGCCGGCCGGCTCGATCGGCGAGGAGCCCGGCGAGCGTCGCAACTGCGATCTCCGGCGGTGTCCGGGAGCCGATGTTCAGCCCGATCGGCCTGTGTACGCGCGCGATGGTTTGCTCGTCCACGCCGAGCTCTCCCAGCGCGGCGACGTGTGGCCCGATGTGCCGCGGCGACCCCATCAACCCCACCCACCGTGCCGGACGGGCCAGCACGTCCCGAAGGATCGGACCCAACTCAGGGCGGTGGTGGTCGGTGACGACGACGTCGGTCGAGGCGTCGATGCCCGCCTCGCCCGCGCCCGTGACGACGTGGTCGGCCTCGGGGTGGTCGGTATCCGGCGCCGACATCGCGGCGGAGGGCTCGACCAGAACCGTCGTATACCCGAGATGCCGGCCGAAGTGCTGCAGATGGGTCGCCACCGGTGTGGCGAAGACGACCACGAGCCGGCGCGGTTCCTGCGGGGCGGTCGGCGTCTCGCCTTGGGCGACGGCGCAGGCGGGGTCTTCGGCGATCGTCATGGTCGAACGGTAGTCAGGTTCGCAGGAAGGTCTCGACCTCGGCGGCCGTCGGTGGATCCGCCCCGCGCCGCGCACAGGTCAGAGCAGCGACGACACTGGCCCGTTCGAGTGCATCGCGCAGGCTTGTGGCATCGCATCCGGCGAGCCGGTCCGGCCCACCTGGGCCGAGCAGACCGTGCCGGCCGAGAGCGTCGAGCAGTCCGGCGGTGAAGGCGTCACCCGCTCCCACGGTGTCGACGACGTCGACCGGCCGGGCGGGTAGGTCCACCCGGGCGCCTCCTCGTGCCATCGCCGTCGCACCGTCGGTGCCACGTGTCAGGACGACGAGCGCGGGTCCGGCGCCGAGCCAGCCGGCCGCCACCCGCTCGACCGGCTCGCCGGGTGCGAGCCACCTCAGGTCCTCGTCGCTCACCTTGACGACGTCGGCGAGCTCGATCTGTGCCTGGAGACGGTCGTACGCCCTCGCGCGGGAGCCGACGAGCGACGGCCGCAGGTTCGGATCGAGGACGACGGTCACGGTGCCGCGGTCGTGCTCGCGCCGCATCAGGGCCGTCAGCACCGTCGTGCCCGGCTCCATTGCCAGGGCGAGCGAGCCGGTGCACAGGGCGACAGCGTCGGCCGGCAGGGACGCAGGCAGCTCATCCTGCGTCCAACCCCAGTCCGCGGTGCCGTCGACGTAGAAGTCGTACGACGCCTGCCCACCGTCGGAGACGGAGACGACTGCAAGCGTGGCCGGCGCCGTCGTCGTGACCGCATACGCGAGGCCGATGCCGTTGTCAACGAGGTGGGATCTGACGATCTCGCCGAATCGTCCGGTGCCCAGCCGGGCCAGGAACTGCGTCGAAACGCCCAGGCGGGCCAGGCCTACCGCGACGTTGGCCGGCGAGCCGCCGCCGACGGCGCGGAACAGCCCGTCCTCCTCCTCGACGAGGTCCACCAGCACTTCGCCCGCGACCACGATCACGCGGTCACGTTACGAGGTCTTGTCACTCGGGGCCCTGCCGGTACCACCGGGCAGCCGTCAGTGGCACGATCCTTGGGGTCGTCCGATTGTGCATCCGCCAGAGGAGCCGGCCCGTGGCAAGTGTGCCCAGCGTGTCCTACTCGATCACCGTCCGTCTCGACGTGCCTGCAGGCGGAACGGCAGTCAGCCAGCTCACGGCCGCCGTCGAGAAGGCCGGTGGGCTCGTCACGGCTCTCGACGTCACCGGCTCCGGCCACGACCGGATCCAGGTCGACGTCACCTGTGCGGCGACGTCGACGGCCCATGCCGACGAACTGGTCGATGCGCTGCGTACGGTCGACGGGGTCTCGATCGGCAAGGTCAGCGACCGCACGTTCCTGGTCCACCTGGGCGGAAAGCTCGAGGTCAGGTCCAAGGTGCCGATCCGCAACCGCGACGACCTCTCGCTGGTCTACACACCCGGTGTGGCGCGAATCTGCATGGCGATCGCCGAGAACCCGGAGGACGCCCGCCGGCTCACCATCAAACGCAACACGGTTGCCGTCGTGACCGATGGCTCGGCGGTGCTCGGCCTGGGAAACCTCGGCGCGATGGCTGCATTGCCTGTGATGGAGGGCAAGGCCGCCCTGTTCAAGCGGTTCGCCGACATCGACGCGTTCCCGATCTGCCTGGACACCCAGGACACCGACGAGATCGTCCGGGTCGTCCAGTCGATCGCGCCGGTCTTCGCCGGCATCAACCTCGAGGACATCTCCGCTCCTCGGTGCTTCGAGGTCGAGGCCAGGTTGCGCGAGCTGCTCGACATCCCGGTCTTCCACGACGACCAGCACGGCACCGCCATCGTGGTCCTCGCCGCTCTGTTCAACGCTCTCAAGGTCGTCGGCAAGGACATCGGTGAGATCACGGTGACCATGGCAGGAGCAGGTGCCGCTGGTCGTGCAGTCGCCCAGCTGCTCCTGGAAGCGGGTGTGCGCGACATCGTGGCCGCGGACCGGGTCGGGGTGATCCATGCCGGCCGCGACGACCTGCATGGCTCGGCTGCCTGGTTCACCGAGCACACGAACCCCCGGCGGGTCTCCGGCACGCTGCGCGATGCCCTGGCCGGCTCGGACGTGTTCATCGGGGTGTCCGGCCCGAACATCCTGACCGGCGAGGACATCGCGACCATGGCGGACGGCTCTGTCGTCTTCGCACTTGCGAACCCCGACCCTGAGGTCGACCCGGTCCACGCGGCCGTCCACGCCAAGGTTGTCGCCACCGGCCGTAGCGATTACCCGAACCAGATCAACAACGTGCTTGCTTTCCCGGGGGTGTTCCGGGGACTGCTCGACGCGCACAGCCGGACCGTCACGCCCGAGATGCTTCTGGCCGCGGCGCAGGCGCTCGCCGGGACCGTCAGCGACGACGAGGTCAACGCCGCGTACATCGTGCCGAGCGTGTTCCATCCGGGCGTGACCGAGGCCGTCGCCGCGGCTGTCCGCAAGAGCGTCGAGGAGGTTCGCCACCACATCGACGAGACCGGAGAGATCCCGGCCCAGCCGGTGTAGGCGTTCACGGAGGCACCGGCCCAGCTGGTCAGAACGAGGCGGCTCCAAGCACGGGCGGAGTGGGCGCGGGGTACTGGTGCCCGGTGGGCGCGGTCCACGTGACGGAGCCGTCGGCGCTGCGGTGCCAGCCCCAGCCGGCTTCGTGTCTGGCGCGATGATGGTGGCGGCACAGCGGACCGAGGTTGCCTTCGCTGGTCGGCCCGTGTGGGTATGGCACCCGATGATCGAGATCACAGGCGATCGCCGGCTGCCGGCAACCCGGGAAGGCGCAGACCTGATCCCGTGCGACGACATGCCGATCCAGCGCGGGGGGCGGACGGTACACCGTTGTCCCGTAGTCGAGCAGGACGCCCGAACGAGGATCGGTGAGCAGCCGTCGCCAGGTGGCGTCAGAGTCGTGCGCGATACGGCGCGCCACGTCGGCAGGTATGGAGCCGTACCCGGCGAGCTCGCCAGGCTGGTCGTCGACGCCGAGCAGCGTCGTCGCAGCGACCGTGACCTGAATGTGCGGCCCGCGCCGCCGCTGCCGCCGCACCAGCCGCCGGCGCATCGACCGGTTCGCCGCCTTCGCCGTGGTCGGCTCGTCCGCCGGACCTGGTTCGGGATCGGCCCGCGGCGTGGTGGCGCCGCCGGCGAGCACGGCCCGGCACATGTCGACAAGAGCGTCGGCCCGACGTGCCCCGACGCCGCGTGGGTCCCTGGGATCCGCGCTGCGCGCGAGCGCGTCGGCCGCGGTGAACACGACCATGGCGTCGTCGGCCGGCAGAACGGCGTTGATCTCGGCCATGCCGTCGGGCAAGGGGTGCATGTCGAGGAAGCGCCCTGCCCTGGCTTTCGTGTGTCGCTTCGCTGTGGCGGCCGGATCGACGGCAGCGACAGCGCGGAGCAGGCCGCGCCGCATCTCCGACACGGTCTGTGAGGCCGCCCGGCGCAGGACTCGTTCCTCGACCGCGCTTCGGGCACGTGCGTCGGCAAGGCCGGCGGTGTGCTCCGCCATCGCGCGTGCCTTGACCAGGTTGATGTGGCCGTCGAGGAGAGCCTGACGCGTTGTGGGGAGCCGATCGGCAAGATCGAGGGCGAGTGCGAGCCTGATGTCGGCCGCGCGGCAGGTCAGTCGCAACCGGGCGGCGATCTCGTCCGCCGCGAACTCGCTGACCCGCCCGCTCGGCTCGTCCGGAGCGTACGGAACGGGCCTGCGGCGAGCAAACTCGGCCATCACGTCGAGCTGCCTTGCCTGTGCCCGACTGATCAGCCGTTCCCATCCCTCTGCGGCCTCGAGCAGGTCGAAGCTGGACAGCCCGGCCGGATCGACGCGGCACAGCGCGGCAACCTCCGGCCCGAGAACTCCAGACAGGTCATCGGTCGACGGCGGCCGTGGTTCGACAGCGGGCTCGACTGCAGCCCCACGGTGGAGGCGACGCGGCATTTCGAAGACACCGGGGGAGACCCGCTTCGCCCACCACATCGGCCCTTCGGCGATGAGTGCGGGCGTCTTGGGGAGAACCGCCCTCACGCGCGCCAAAGCCGCCGCGTGGCAGTCGTCTGCCCAGGTGCTGGACCCACCGACCGGTTCGAACATGTGTTCATCGTCCCAGCCGGCACTGACAAACGCGACGGCACCGGAACGGCCTGCAGTGCCGCGCTCTACGGCAGGTCAGCCGTCGTGATGGGCCGCGTAGTGGGCGGACAGCAGATCTTCGCCCCAGTCGTTGCGGAGGTCCCGCCAGACCGAGTGGATGTGATTCGCCTCGTCCTGGGTGTTGTCGTACTCGAGCAGGAATGTGGGACCGCTGACGGCGTAGTAGTGGCCTTGACCGCGCTCCTCACGGCCGGCCCAGCTGAACGTCACCGCGTCCAGGCCGGCGTCGACGACCTCGCGCCACGACGCGTCGGCTACGTCGGTGGGTGCTCGGTCGAGGTACAGCCGGACCAGGCGCCGCAGTAGCTCTCGTTGCTCGCCCGTCATCCGCGCGTACGGGAGGCCGGAGGGCAGGACACCGGCATCAGCCACCGGGTCGTTGCGGGTGAGGATGTCTGGCGGCGCACTGGCCATGGCAACGGCGACCTCCCGCTGGGCCGGATCGAGTGTGCCCAGCAGCGCGCGGGCGAACTCCTCCTCGTCCGGCAGGATGCGTAGCCCTTCGTGCGGTCCGTGCGGCACGACCGCTGGTTCGGCGCCGAAGAACTGCGGCGTGACCGCGACGGCGTCGTCGGCGACGGTGATGTGCACAGCAAGGTGGTGGCCGTTCACACGCCACGCCCAGGGCTCGTCGGCGCCGGGCCGACCGAGGACGCGGACCCAGAACCGGTGGTCTCCCGGCCGCGGTTCGCGGCCCGGAGCCGCACTCAACTCTCGCCGGATCATGTCCAGCTCGACAACTGCGCGAGCAGTCTTGGCTCCGGTCTCACTGCAACCAGCATCGAGAAGGTCGAGGGCAAGAGCCTGCTGTTCGGCGGAGAGGTCGGCCAGTGCGAGCCCTGCCCGCGGGCCCGGCACGTAGATCCATTGCCGGTGATCCGGCACGCCGAAGGGAACGGTCGCGGCATCCCGCTGCTGCGGATCCAGAGCGGCGAGGAACTCGGTTACCACGCTGATCATCCGGGCCACCACGGCTGGGGACCGCCGATCGCTCATGCGTCCTCCCGGTCTCGGTCGGTGGCGAACAGACAGCCTGACCGCCGCACACCGACCGGTCAAACGCCGCTGGGAGCAGCGGTGGGTCCGGCGTGATCGAACCGTTGCCGGCCGGGTTACCGAGGTAAGCCATACCTAAGTAGGATGCGGATGTACCGCTCGATGAGCTCCCAGGAGAACCGACCGATGCGTCACCGCCCGCTGCTCGCCACCGCGACCGCGTCCGTGCTGGCGCTGGTCTCCGCCTGCGGGAGTGCCGGGGGTGACGAGGGGGTGGACGAGTCTCAGCTCGTCGTCTACTCCGGACGCCAGGAGGCGCTCGTCCAGCCGGTCATCGACGACTTCGAGGACGAGACCGGGATCGAGGTCTCGGTCCGATACGGCAACACGGCCCAGCTGGCCGCGCAGATCATCGAGGAGGGTGACCGCACCCGGGCCGACGTCTACTTCGCCCAGGACGGCGGCGCCCTCGGGGCGCTGGCCAAGGCGGACATGCTCGCTGAGCTCCCATCCGATCTCCTCTCGACGGTCGACCCCCGCTACCGCTCGTCCGATGGCACCTGGATCGGAACCAGCGGACGGTCGAGGGTCATCGTTTACGACCCCGACCAGCTCAGCGAGGATGAGGTGCCCGACACCGTCTTCGACCTCACCGATCCGAAGTGGAAGGGCAAGGTCGGCATCTCACCCAGCAATGCCTCGTTCGAGGCGTTCGTCACCGCGATCCGGATCATGAAGGGCGACGACCGTGCCCGTGAGTGGCTCGAGGGCATGGCGTCCAACGACGTCCAGCTCTTCGACAACAATGTGCTGATCCTCAATGCGGCGGAGGACGGTGTCATCGCTCTGGGGCTGATCAACCACTACTACTGGTACGAGCAGGTCGCCGAGGAGGGGCTCGACGCCGTTCCGGCCAGGCTGAAGTTCCTGCCCGGCGGCGATCCCGGAGCTCTGGTCAACGTGGCCGGCGTCGGAGTGCTGGAGGGCACCGACCGCGAGGACGACGCGCTCCGCTTCACCCGGTACCTCCTCGAGGAGCACGCCCAGACGTACTTTGCGGAGGAGACCAAGGAATACCCGCTGATCGACGGTGTCCCGGTCGCGGAGGGCCTGCCGCCGCTGGAGTCCCTGCAGGCTCCCGAGATCGACCTTTCCGACCTCGACACGCTCGAGGAAACCCTGCAGATGATCGAGGATGCCGGGCTGACCTGATGGCCGCGCCGACGCTGGACCGCGCTCCGGTCACGACCCGGTGGCGGCGCCCGGGCCGCCGCCCACCTGCGATCCTGGTCGTGCCTGCGCTGGTCGCCGCGGGCGTCGCGCTGCTTCCCCTCGTCTACCTCGGTGTGCGCTCGCTCGACGGAGGTCCGGCGGAGCTGGTCGAGCTGCTCTGGCGGGAGCGGACCTTGCGCTTGGCCGTTCGCAGTCTGGGTCTGGCCGCTGCCGTCACGTTCGCCTCGCTCGTCGTCGGCGTCTCGCTGGCCTGGCTGACGATCCGGACCCGGCTGCCGGGCCGTCGGGCGTGGACGGTCGTCGCCGCGTTGCCCCTGGCAGTTCCGTCGTACGTCGCGGCCTATGCGTGGGTCGCCGCGTTCCCGCGAATTCCGCCGTTCCTGGGCTCGGTCCTCGTCCTGACGCTCTGCTGCTATCCCTACGTCCTCCTCCCCGTGGCGGCGACGCTCGGGCGGACCGACCCGGCCCTGGAAGAGGTGGCGCAGTCGCTCGGCAAGGGCCGGCTTGCGACCTTCTTCACGGTGACGTTGAGGCAGGTGAGGCCCGCGGCCGCCGTCGGTGCGCTGCTCGTTGCGCTGTACGTGCTCTCGGACTTCGGCGCGGTCGCGATCCTTCGGTACGACGCGTTCACCCGGGTCATCTACACCTCCTACCGGTCGAGCTTCGACGGGACCGCCGCCGCTGCGCTCGGTCTGGTGCTGGTGGCGATCACGCTCGTGATCGTCTGGGCGGAGGGCCGCAGCAGGGGCCGGGCGGCCCAGGCACGGGTGGGTGGCGGCGCCGCACGCGGGCACCGGCCGGTGGGGCTCGGTAGAGCCGGCACCGTGATCGGGCTCGGCTGGGCGGCGGTGGTCGCTCTCCTGGCACTCGGCTTCCCGTTGGGCAGCCTGACGTACTGGCTCACCCAGGGTGGCGCCTCCGACCTCGATGCCGGATCCCTTGCCGGTGCGGCTTGGTCGACTGTCGCGGTGTCGGCGCTCGGCGCCCTCGTGACGACGGCGCTCGCGATGCCGGTGGGCGTCATGGCGGCTCGATACAGGTCAGCCGGGACGCGGGTACTCGAGCAGGCGTCGTACGCGGGTCACGCCCTGCCAGGGATCGTGGTGGCGCTCTCGCTCGTCTATTTCGGCG
>DAIUDS010000074.1:0-10852 GCA_036845485.1 Jiangellaceae bacterium | reverse complement strand
CGATCCGCTCCCGAACCCGCTCCGGTCCGACGGCGTAGGGCAGCTCGGTGACGACGATGCCCTTGCGCCGCGGGGTGATGTTCTCGACGCGGGCGCTCGCCCGGGTGCGGAACGTACCGCGGCCGGTCTCGTACGCCTCCCGGATGCCCTCGAGGCCGATGATCCGGCCTCCGGTCGGAAGGTCGGGTCCTGGGACGAAGCGCATGAGATCGTCCAGCGTGGCGCCCGGGTGGGCCACCAAGTGCCTCGCGGCCTCGATCACCTCGCCGAGATTGTGAGGCGGCATGTTGGTGGCCATGCCGACCGCGATCCCGGCAGCTCCGTTGACCAGCAGGTTGGGGAAGGCCGACGGCAACACGTCGGGCTGCTCGAGGGTTCCGTCGTAGTTGGGGACCCTGTCGACGACGTCCTCGTCGAGCGACCCGGTCAGCAGGGTGGCCGGTTTCGCCAGCCGGCATTCGGTGTACCTGTACGCGGCCGGACCGTCGTCCGGAGAACCGAAGTTGCCGTGCCCGTCGACCAGCGGCACCCGCATGACCCACGGCTGGGCCATGCGGACGAGCGTGTCGTAGATGGCGCTGTCGCCGTGCGGGTGCAGTTTGCCCATGACGTCGCCGACGACCCGGCCGCACTTCACGTGGGCACGGTCTGGGCGCAGTCCCATCTCGTGCATCTGGTACAGGATCCGGCGCTGGACCGGCTTGAGGCCGTCGCGCGCGTCCGGGATGGCCCGGGAGTAGATGACGGAGTACGCGTACTCGAGGAAGCTGCCGCGCATCTCGTCAGCGACGTCGACGTCGAGGATCCGCTCCTCGTAGTCGTCCGGAGGCGGCGTCTGGGTGCTACGGCGGGCCATTGCGCAGGCTCCTCGTCGGGGCAGTCGGGCTGATGTGGTCTCATTCTGGCCTGCTCCACCGTGCGGGCGACGGAGCGACATGTCCGGGGTTACGGTCGGCATCGTGGACGCGCCGATCCCGTCGCCGCCGTACCCGGCACACTGGGAGGCCGACGTCGTCTTGTCCGACGGAGCGACGGCGCATCTTCGGCCGATCCGGCCCGACGACGCCGACCGGCTGCTGGCTTTCTACGACAGGGTCAGCGACGAGTCGAAGTACAACCGCTTCTTCGCCCCGTACCCGAAGTTGTCCCCGAGGGACGTCAAGAAGTTCACCCACGTCGACCACGTCGACCGGGTCGCCCTGATCCTGCTCATCGGCGACGACATGATCGCCGTCGGCCGGTTCGAAGGGCTCGACCGCGCGCAGGCAGAGGTCGCGTTCCTGGTCGAGGACGCGCACCAGGGCCGGGGAGTCGGCAGCGTCCTGCTCGAACACCTCGCGCAGGCGGCCCGTGAGCGAGGTGTCCGCCGGTTCGTCGCCGACGTCCTGCCGGCCAACCACAGAATGGTCAGCGTCTTCTCCGACGCGGGTTACACGATCGCCAACAGACTCCAGGACGGCGTGGTCCACGTCGAGTTCGAGATCGCGCCGACCGAGGGTGCCGTGGGCGTGATGGCTGCCCGGGAGCAGCGCGCCGAGGCACGCTCGATCGAACGCCTGCTCACACCCGGCTCGGTCGCGGTCGTCGGCGCCAGCCGGTCTCGGGACAAGGCAGGTCAGGCACTGGTCCGTAACCTGGTGCGAAGCGGCTTCACCGGACCGGTGTACCCGGTCAATCCGAGCGCGGTGGCGGTATCCGGTGTCCCTGCCTACGCGAGCGTGCGAAGCATTCCCGGCGAGGTCGACCTCGTGGTGGTCGCCGTACCGGCGGACTCCGTCATGGATGTCGTACTCGACTGCGCGGACAAGGGGGCGAAGGGCCTCGTCGTCGTGTCGGCCGGGTTCGCCGAGGCGGGTGCCGAGGGCCGCCGGCGCCAGGCAGAGTTGGTTCGCATCGCACGGTCCAACGGCATGAGGGTGGTCGGGCCCAACTGCCTTGGCATCGTCAACACCGACCCGGCGTACTCGCTGAACGCGTCACTGGCACCCGTGGTGCCACCGCCCGGCCGGGTCGGCTTCTTCTCCCAGTCCGGCGCCCTCGGCGTCGCCATCCTCGAGGCTGTCGCCGCCCGCGGGTTGGGATTGTCGACGTTCGTGTCGGCCGGAAACCGCGCCGACGTCTCCGGGAACGACCTGCTCCAGTACTGGCAGGACGACCCGGCTACCGACGTCGTGCTGCTCTATCTCGAGTCGGTCGGCAACCCGCGAAAGTTCGCCCGCCTGGCGCGCCGAGTCGCGGCGGCGAAGCCGGTCGTCGCGGTCAAGAGCGGTCGGTCGACCCAGGGCGTGCCGATCGGACACACGGTCCGGCCGATGGGCGCGCCACCGGCCGCACTCGCCGCGATCTTCCGTCAGTCCGGTGTGATCCAGGTCGACACGCTGGCCGAGATGTTCGACGTCGCGCAGGTGCTCGCCTACCAGCCGCTGCCGGCGGGTGGCCGGGTCGCCATCGTGGGCAACTCCGACGCACTGGGCCTACTGGCGGCGGATGCGGCGGTCAGTGCGGGGCTACAGACGGCGGAGCATCCCCGCGATCTCGGCCCGACCGCGTCTGCCGAGGACTTCGAGCGGGCTCTCGTCGAGGCGGTGGAAGATCCGGGTATCGACTCGTTGCTCGTCGTGTTCGCCCCGACGCTCGAGTCGTCGAGCGGCGAGGACGTGGCGCGCATCATCGCCGAGGTGGCCGGCCTGGGAGCCAAACCGGTGGTCACTACGTTCCTCGGCAGCGACGGTGTGCCGGAGGCGCTGCGGCGATCCGGCACCAAGGGAGCGCCCGGCCGGGGTTCGGTGCCGTCGTACCCCTCACCTGAGGAGGCCGCGCGGGCGTTGGCCCACGTCACGTCGTACGCGGCGTGGCGGCGTGCCCCGCGCGGTCAGGTTCCCCAGGTCGACGGCTGCGACCGTGAGACGGCCCGGCAGCTCGTCGCACGGTTGGTGGCCCAGGCGCCAGGCGGTGCGACGGTCGAAGGTCAGGACCTGCGCCTGCTGCTGAGTTGCTACGGCGTGGACCTTCCGGAAATGGTGCCTACGCCCTCGGCCGAGGACGCAGTCGCGGCGGGGGAGCGGCTGGGCTGGGAGGTGGTCCTGAAAGCCACGGCACCGCACCTGCGACATCGTCCCGACCTGGCCGACGTATGGCGCAACATCGGCAGTGCGGAGGAGATGCGCCATGCCTGGGTCACCATGTCGAGCACGCTGGCGGACCCCGCCGACGCGGGCTTCGTCGTCCAACCCATGGCTCCACCGGGGGTCCCGGTGGCTGTGCGCGCCGAGCAGGACCCCTTGTTCGGGCCGGTCGTGTCCTTCGGAGTCGCCGGCGTGACGACCGAGTTGCTGGGCGACCGGGCCTACCGGATCCCTCCGCTCACCGACGTGGACGCCGCAGGGATGATCCGCGAGGTCAGGGCTGCACCGCTCTTGCTGGGATACCGGGGCGGCGTCATCGCCGACCTGTCGGCCGTCGAGGACCTCCTGCACCGGGTGTCGAAGATGTCCGACGATCTGCCCGAGCTGGCCGACCTCGAGTTGAACCCGGTGCTGGTCGGCACCGCCGGCCTTGCGGTCGTGAACGCCTCGGCCAGCGTCGCCCCGTCGGACCCCAGATCGGACTGGTACACCAGGCGCTTAGGCTGACGGGTCCGGCGTGCAAGGATGGAGGCCATGGCGGACACCGGTACCCGTGAAGGGCTTCGCCTGGCGATCCAGCAGGCGGGCTACTACCCGAATCTGGTCGCCGACACCTTGGAGACAGCGCTGGCCGGCGAACCGGTCCAGTCCTACGTCGTGCACCACGAGCCGCACTTCGACCGCGACGAGCTCCGCCGCCATGTCAGCGTGCTGGTGCTGACGCCCACCCGCCTGGTCGTCGGGCATACCGACGAGTACCCCTCCGACGAGGGACATCCGGTGCCCTATGCGACGACGTCGACCGAGGCCGTGCCGCTGGACCGGGTCTCCTCCGTCGTGGTCAGCCGAACCGTCTCCTCGCCGGCGTCGTACCGCGTCGGTGACCCGGCGCGGGAAGTGGTGCTCACGGTCGGCTGGGGAGCGATGAGCCGGGTCGACCTCGAGCCTGCCGGCTGCGGCGACCCCGACTGCGAGGCCGACCACGGCTACACAGGAGCGTTGACCTCCGACGACTTCACGCTGCGGGTCAGCGAAGCCGCCGACGGCGGCAACCGGGTCGAGGACATGCTCACGTTCGCTCGGACCCTCTCGGCGGCCACGGTGCGGGTGCGGTGAGCTGGGCCGGTTCGCCGCTCGACGGATTGGTCCTTCCGCGCTACGGCGACGTGTGGCTCGCCGATGTTCTGCCCTCGGTCCTGGGCGCGCTCGGCGTATCCGGTGAGCACAACTCACTCGGGCTGCCGGCGTCCCGGCGGTACTGTGTCCTGCTCATCGACGGGCTGGGATGGAACCTGCTGCAGGCGCACCCCGCACAGACGCCGTACCTCGGCTCGCTGTCCGGGCGGGCGATCACCGTCGGAAGCCCGGCCACGACCGCGACCAGCCTGACCAGCTTCGGCACCGGCCTGCCCCCGGGCCGGCACGGCGTATTCGGCTACACGACGCGAATCCCCGGCGGCACGACCCTGCTCAACGCGTTGCAGTGGGATCCGTCGGTCGACCCCGTCGCCTACCAGCCGCACCCCACGCTGTTCGAGCGGGCCGTCCGGGCGGGAGTCGCCGTCACGGTGGTGGGGCGCCGCAGGTTCCGCAACTCCGGACTTACGACGGTGGGGCTTCGCAGCTCCGGCTTCCGGGGTGCGGACAGCCTGGGGGAGCGGGTGGCGGCGGCCGCAGCCGGAGCCGAGGGCGACCCGTCGCTGGTCTACGTCTACGACGGCGACCTCGACTTCACCGGACACAAGGCCGGCTGTACGTCAGCCGCCTGGCGGCACCAGCTCGCCATTGTCGACCGGTTCGCCGAGGAGCTCGACGACGCGTTGCCGGCGGGCACGGTGCTCATCGTGACCGCGGACCACGGCATGGTCGACATCGACCCCGCCGACCGGGTGGACGTCGACGAGAATGCCGCGTTGCGCGAGGGCGTCGCACTGGTCGGGGGAGAGGCGCGGTTCAGACACGTCTACGCCGACGACGGTGCGGCAGCCGATGTGGTGGCCGCCTGGCGGTCGGTGCTGGGCGACCGGGCGGTCGTACTCTCCCGCGAAGAGGCTGTGGCGGGTGACTGGTTCGGTGCCGTCGAGGGACGGGTTCTGGATCGGATCGGTGATGTCGTGGTAGCGGTCAACGGCAACTGCGCCGTGGAAATGCGCAGTGTCTTCCCGGTGGAGGCGACGCTGATCGGCCTGCACGGCGCGCTGACCGAGGACGAGATGCTCGTCCCGCTGCTGGTGACGGACGGCTGAGCGGGCGGCGCGCTGCCGTCCCGGACGTCGTGCGGCGACCAGCCGGCTTGGTCGGCTAGCGTGCCGCAATGGATCCGAACTCTGCGCTGCCTCCGCTGCGCGAGGACTGGCAGCGTGCGCTGTGTGTGGGGGCACACCCGGACGACCTGGAGTACGGCGCGGCGGCAGCCGTCGCCCGCTGGACGAGCCAGGGCAAGGTCGTCACCTACCTGCTGGCGACGCGCGGCGAGGCAGGCATCGACGGGCTGGATCCGGAGCAGTGCGCACCGCTCCGTGAGGAGGAGGAACGCCAAGGCGCGCGTGAGGTCGGCGTCGACGTGGTGGAGTTCCTCGACCATCGTGACGGCGTCGTCGAGTACGGCTTGGCGCTGCGTCGTGACATCACCCGGACGATCCGCCGGCACCGACCCGAGGTGATCGTCGGCGGTGGGTTCACCGTGCGGATGATCGGCGGCGTCACCAACCAGGCCGATCACCGGGCGGTCGGCCTCGCGACGCTCGACGCTGCGCGTGACGCCGGCAACCGTTGGGTCTTCCCCGAGCTGCTTGACGAAGGCCTGGAACCATGGCCGGGCGTGCGCTACGTGTGCCTGGCCGGCGCCGCGGAGCCGAACATCGGGGTCGACGTGACCGGCTTCCTGGATCGGGGCATCGCCTCCCTGCAGGCGCACCGCGTCTACATGGAGGGACTCGGTGCGGCCGCGTTCGACTCCGCGGAGTTCCTGTCCTGGATGGCGGCCGGAAGCGGCGAGCGCATGGGTGTCGACGCGGCCGTTCTCTTCGATCTCCACACGCTCATTCCGGAGGACACACCGCCCTGGGCAACCGGCTCGCAAGCCTGACCAGCAGCACCACGACCACGGCACCCACGAGCTCAGCTGTCGGGCGCCCACTGCGCGTTCGCCCACGGGTCGTAGTTCACCTCGAGCGGCTCCTGGACGGGACGCTCACCGCTGGGGACATGCTGGAGGTTGACTCGGATCCGGTACCAGACCGAGCTACTGCCCCGCATCCCGTCGACCAGGATGTCGGCGGCCTGAAGGTGGCGCACGACGGCCGGATGCCTGACCTTCCACCGCTCCAGCCCCTCCAGCGCCTCGTCCCTCGTCTTGGCACGGGCGATCTCGATGAGGGGCATCGTGGGCTGGCGGCGTCCGGTCCCCTTGGGTGGTTTCTCGGCCGGTCCCAGCTGCCGCGCGAGCTCGAGAAGGGGTTCGAGGGACCCCGGCGCACTGTCCATGACCTCCCAGGGGTCGCCGATCGCGGAGTAACGGTCGAGGACGGTTCCGAGCGTGAACTCGTGGGGCCGGCAGTCCGGCACCTCGGCCCACGCCAGGGGCGTCGAGACCCGGGCATCCGGTGTCGCTCGCACCGAGTAGGCGGAGGCGACCGTACGGTCCTTGGCGTTCTGGTTGAAGTCCACGAAGACGCCCTGCCGCTCCTCCTTCCACCACTTGCTCGTGGCCAGCTGAGGCGCACGGTTTTCGACCTCGCGTGCGACGGTTTCGGCGGCCAACCGGACGTCGCGGTACGACCAGCGCGGCTCGATACGTGTGTAGACGTGGAACCCTCGGGAGCCCGAGGTCTTGGGCCATGCGGTGAGACCGTGGTCCTCGAGCACACCTTTGGCGACGAGGGCGACCTCGACGATCTGCGTCCACTCGACGCCCGGTACCGGGTCCAGGTCGATCCGCAACTCGTCAGGGTGGTCAAGGTCCTCCGCCCGGACGGGATGCGGATTGAGGTCGATGCAGCCGAGGTTCACCACCCAGGCGAGATGGGCGCCGTCGCGTACGACGACCTCCTCGGCCGACGTTCCGGACGCGTAATGGAGCTCGGCCACCTCGATCCATTCCGGGCGGCTGGTCGGCGCCCGCTTCTGGAAGAAGGCCTCCTCCTCGATGCCCTTGACGAAGCGCTTGAGGATCATCGGCCGGCCCGCGACTCCGCGCAGTGCGCCGTCCGCGACGGCGAGGTAGTAGCGCACCAGATCCAGCTTCGTGAGGCCGCCGGACGCGAACACCACCTTGTCCGGATTGGTGATCGTCACCTCGTGCCCGGCGACGTCCAGGATCTCCCGCTTGGACATGCGATCACGATAGGTGAGCGAGCGGAACGGCACGGCTGGGCCTGCAGGAGCGCGTGCCGCCGGAACCGGCCCGACCGGCGGGTCAAACAGAGACCCAGCTGGTGACGATGGTGGGTTCTCCGGCTGCGGCGAAGCGGCAGGCAAGGCTGATCGGGCCCGCGGGCACTGGTTCGGCCCGGAACCGGCCGAACTCGTCGGCCGACACGGTGAACGAACCGGTGCCGTGGCGTACCTCGACCTGGGCGGGGCGGGGAGCCACGAGCTGGCCCAGTAGGCGGCGTTCGGTTTCCTGGCCCGCCGCCAGCGGTGCGACCTGGACTACCAGCGTGGTCTCGCCCGCAGTGAACGTCAGCAGCCGAGGGGCGCGCGTCGATCGAACGGCCGCAGCGTCCAGCGCCGAGTCGGACGTCAGTTCTGCCAGCTCGGCGTCGATCGTTCTCCAGGTGAAACTCGCACGGGCGGCCCCGACCAGGGCCGCAGGAACCGGGTCGGTCTCTTCGATCATGTCGCGCAGGATGGTGAGAAGCTCGCGATCGGCGGGGCTGAGCTCGGCCACTGGTCGTCCACCTCCTCAAGCCGTCGCGTCGATCAGAACGCGAAGCTGCTGTAGGCAGCGTCCGCGGGTCGGGCCGATGCCGCCGACCGGGATGCCGAGCGCTCGCGACACCTCCACATAGGACAGCCCCGGCTCGGCGACGAGAAGCCGCAGCAGTGCTTGGCAGCGGTCCGAGAGCCGGGCGAACGCCGCAGCGACGGCCGCGCGTTCCTCGTCGGCGAGCAGTGCCGACTCGGGACCTGGCACGGGCGATCCCTCGCTGTGGCGTCCGAGCGCCACGTGCTCGTCGGGTCGCTCGCGCCGGCCGAGTCGCACGACCCGCAGGCACTCGTTCCGTGCCGTCGTGGACAGCCATCCGGCGAGTTGGTCGGGGTTGCGCAGCCGGCCGAGATGTTCGACCAGCCGCAGCCATGTGGTCTGCCAGACGTCCGCGGCATCCGCCTGGCCGAGACGGTGGCCGCGAACGACCGCCCAGACCAGGCGGGAGTAGCGCTCGACGAGCTGGTCCCAAGCCCGCTGGTCGCCCACGGCGGCGCCCCTGACCAGGTCACTCGTCGACGGGTCTGCCACGCGCAGACCATATCGGCCGGCTCGGCCGGCGCCGTCGGTGGCGGGTGCTCGTCCCCGAGCGCGAACGGCAGTTCGCCGCCTCCGCACCCGCCACCCCCCGTGATAGCGGAAGCCGCGGTCAGCCCCTCTAGAGCGGACGGACGAGGGTTCGCCGCCCTCGCCGTCGCCACCTGGCCGCGGCAATCCACACGACGCGGTCCCGGCGTTTGGGCCCGCTCACGGTCGAAGGCGTGGCCCGCGTCGGACATGAACGCGGCAACCACGGCACGTCGCCCAGACGTCACCGTGACCCCCTTGCCGTCGTACGTGCGCGACGCGATCGGGGCACTCGACCGCGGGATGCGCTGCATCCACCCGAACAGAGAGAGCTCGCCGGCCGGTGATACGTCGAGAACGTGCCGGATCAGTCCGGCTTGCGGCGGCCGAACATGATCTCGTCCCAGCTCGGCACGCTCGGACGACGAGCCCGAGCCGATCCGGCGGCCCGTCTCACCGGCACGGCATCGGCGGCGTCGTCCTCGGCCGGTGCTGGCTCGCGGGAGGGCTCACGGCCCTCGACCTCGACCCTGCTCGCGATGTCGCTGAGACGTAGCCGGTCGCTCGACGTTTCGGCGTCGACGGAGCCGACTGGCGACGACCACGGGTCGGCGCCCGGCTCGTCTGCACGCGGGCCGTTTCGCCGGCGTTCGCCACGGCCGTTCCGCCCGCCGAGGTCACGGCGGTTGCGCCGCGCGGTCACCGGCACCGGGGCCGTCGGCTGATCATCGGCGTCGAGCTCGTCGTCCTCGCCCTCGGCTTCGACGACGGTGATGGCAGGCAGAGCGATGTCCGCCCCATCGTCGTCGAGCGGCTCCTCGGTTGCCGCCCCGGCGACGACCGACAGCCGCGTGGTGCCCGCCGGCACGACTGGTTCGGGCGGGCGTTCACCGGCGATCGCCCGGGCCTCTTCGTCGTCCGGAGCGACCGAGCGGCCGGCAGGGTCGAACGCAAACCGGGCGGAGGTGGAGTCCGAGCCCTGCTGCCAGGCCGCGCTGACCTGCCAGCGGCCGTCGTCTCGGCGCCAGGCATCCCACTCGACGGTGTCCGGGTCGACGGACGTGCGGCTGACCCACTGGGCGACGGCGTCCTCCAGCGCGGGCGGCTGGCCGTCGCCACCGATCCGCCGGACTGTGGCACGCCGCGCCCGCCCGGCCACGTGCTCCCGTTCGGCCAGTACCGGTCCGGCGTAGCGCATCACGCGGTCCAGCGGAACGCTGGCGGCGGCGGCGACCGACTCGACACTCTGGCCCGACCGCACCCGGGCCTGGATGTCACGCGGGCGCAGCTGACTGTCCATCTGAATCTCCAGCTGCCCTAGGCGGGCGCGATCGCCCCGGATCGCGGCGTGCAGTCGTTCGTCGACGGGCAAAGCCATGGAAGACTCCTCGCCGTCGGTCCGGAGGATGAGGCGCGTGCCGTCGTCGCTCACGGCCACCAGTCGCAGCTCCCGCATCCTCGTACCTCCCGTACACGGCTGACCCCATCGTTACCGGCAAGCCCGGCCCGACCAAGCCGCCATGCCGGGGCACGCCGGGAAATCGTGGTCAGTCACCCAGGATCCGGCGGAGGTAGTCGTTGCCCATCACCCGGTCCGGATCGACGCGGTCACGCACCGCGAGAAAGTCGTGCAGGCGCGGGTAGACCCCGTTCAGGTAGTCCGAGTGGCGCGTGTGGAGCTTGCCCCAGTGTGGCCGACCCTGGTAGGAGACGAACAGCTCCTCGACCGCGTCGAACCAGGCGCCGTACTCGGTCCGCGGGTACGCGTGACAGGCGACATAGACGGTGTCCCGTTCGTATGCCGTGGAGAGCCAGACGTCGTCCGCCGGCGCGATCCGCACCTCGACCGGAAATGCGATGCGCCACGGCCCGTTCACCGTGAGCGCGCGGAACTCATGCAATGCCGCCACGGCGACCGCGCGGGGCAGTGCGTACTCCATCTCGTGGAAACGGACCCTCCGCACACTGGTGAAGACGGAGGGTGCGGTGTCCACGTAGTCGCGCCGTGAGATGAGCAACGCGCCGACCGTGTTGACCAGCCTGGTCGAGCGCGGGACGGCTCGTGTGACGCGCTGGATCAGTCCGATCCCGGCGTTCTCGACGGCGTCGCGTTCCCACCAGGCACGGATGACGCCGAGCGGCCGGGCCGGGTCATCGGTGCGGCGGTTGCGCTTGAGCTGGACGGCGTCGGTGAATGGCAGCCAGTGGAACTCGACGTGCTCGCCGTCCG
>DAIUDS010000073.1:0-11002 GCA_036845485.1 Jiangellaceae bacterium | reverse complement strand
GGCGCACTCATCGTGGTCATCTGGCGGGCCCGGACCGTAAGCCGTGCCGCCCCGGCAACCGCCTGACGTGTCCGCCACCTGACCCCGCTGCCCAAACACGACGGGTCAGTGGTCTTCCAGTCGACGGAACCGCCGGCATCGTGGAGATGTCGTGACCACCCGCGCAGATGCGCGGTTCGGCGTCCCGGAGGGCACCGAGCGGTGACATCGCGACGGCTGCCTGCGGCGCGCCCGGTGACGCCAGATCCTGGCCTTTCGAGCGCGCCGCGGGTATCGGCTCCGTCAGTCTGGGATGTAGTTGAGGTCCTGTGCCGACGGCGTCCAGTCAGGCGACGCCGGACCGCGTCCGAGCCCGCAGGCACTGTCGGGCAACGGGACTCGTTCGTCCGTGGGCGGACCATACAGTCGCTCCGCGGCGACCCACGGCTCTGCGGCCTGGCCGTCGAGGAGCAGCGGAATGAGACCCCGTTCGGGCTGGGTCAGGGGGACCATGTAACCACTCGGCCTCGTCTGGACTCTCCAGCCGTGTGCCTCGATGCGCTCGGCCAGCGTGGTGGTCATCCCTGCCGGACCGTCCGTGCGCGGGACGCTGTACTGCTCCTCGGTGAGGAGATACCCGCACGGCGGATCATCGAGGATCTGATCCGCGGTCGGAACCTCGGGTGGCGGTGGGCTCTCACCGGGATGCGGAGGTGGAAATGCCGGGACGTCATACGAACCCCTGAACACGATCCGACCCAGGTTCAAGGTTTGGAGCTTGGCCCCGTCCTCGGTTGCCTGAATGATGTCGGCCTGATTCGCCCGGAAGTAGTCCAGGAACTCGTGGTAGTTGTAGAGAGCGGAGTATCCCTTGCGCTTTCGGCTGTTCGGCGTGTTGGACCCATCGTCGGACGGGCGTGTCGCCCCGCCTGCGCTGCGCGCCTCGAGCAGGGCACCGACCACGTTCTTTAGACCCATTGTGTTGCGCAGGATGGTCTCCTGGCTGAGGCCGACCGCACCGCCGCCCTCGCAGCCGTACGGGCAGTACCACCAGCCGTCGACGGAGCCCTGTTCGTAGAGCCAACCCTCGATCAGGTCCTTCGCCTGGCCGAAGACCGGCCCGGCGACATTGAGGTGCCGTGGGTAGAGCACCGGCAGATCTCCGGCCAGGTTGTTGCCGAACTCGTGACCATCGAATCCCGCTTCGGGCCGATAGTCGCGCAGCATCTCCACGAACGCGAACGTCTCCGGCTGGCGAATCAGCGAGAAGTCACGGTTCAGGTCCTGGCCGGTTGAGTTGCCCCGAGTGTTCGCCGCGCGTCCGTCCCCATTGATCGCAGGAACGATCAGGACGGTGGTATTCGACAGGATGTCGATGGTGCGAGCGTCGTCACCGAACGCCAACTGCCGGGCCAGGATGAGGCAGGCTTCTCGCGATGACGGCTCGTTGCCGTGCACATTGCAATTGACGAGCGTCGCCGAGGAATGGGCGATCTTCTTGGCGGTTCCCGGCGGTGTCGGGTAACCGATGATGAACATGTTGATCGGACGGCCGAGAACCGTCCGCCCTATCTCCACGACCTGCACCCGTTCGCTCGCTGCGTCGAGCGCAGCCGTATAGGAATACTCGTTCACGTCGCTGGTGAACTGCGCAGCCTGGGTCATTTCCCACTGGGTGCGAAGGTTCTCTCCCGGCACGCCGGGATCGCCCCACTGCGGCAGGGTGGTGTCGTACACCGGATCGGAGAACGGCTCCCCAGGCACAGCGACGCGCCAGCGGAACCGATCGCCCGGGTTGAAGTTGGCATCGGCGAAGGCCGGCGAGTCCTGGTTCACCTGCCGGTTGGGTCGCCAGATACCTGTGATCACCGGTTCGCCGATGGGATTGTTGTCGGCGTCCACGGGGGTGCGCTCTATCTGGTACTCGGTTGCCCCCTCGACGGGATCCCAGCTCAGCGTGGCATATCCCAGCTGCTGCTCGACGGTGAGGGCGGTGACTTGATCCTGCTCCTGTGCCCGGGAGGTTCCCGTGGAAATCAGGGAAACGATGAGCACAATTCCGACAATGGCCGCCAGGAGCACCCGGCTCCGGTGACCTCTGGCCCCCCGCCAAGCAGTGGCTTCCTCTGTCTGCATGTGTATTGTCCTCTTCTCCTCGGTATTGCTCATCACCGCGGACACTGGTCGCTCGACGTACTCACCTCCTGATTCCGATGGCGAAAATCTCCTCCCCGAAGAGGATGTCGCGTGTCGGTGTCGGCCAGGCCGACGTAGCCGAGCGACGGCTCGATGTATGTGTCAGAAAGCGCCAGCATGACGGGATGCGCTCACGCCCCTACGGGACCGACAGCTGAGGTCTGCAGCGAGGCGGGACGCCTCACGGGGTTGAAAAGCGGCCAACACTATACCACAGCGACGAGTTGCCGTCAATTATTGGTGACTTTTTGAAGATTGTCCAAATAGCGGGGGCTGGGTGAAGGGAATGGACCCTGAATTTGCCTTTCCAAAGGCGCTCGCCTCCATTTGTCCGCAAGGTGCATCGGCGGACCTGCCCGAGGTCAAAAGTCCAGGCTCGCTCACCTGCTGCACCTTCCAACCTGGTGCCGCGGGATGTACCGGTGGCTCGTGCCGCGGCTGCCAGACGCTCTCGCTGTCGTTCAGCGCTTGATCAAGCTGAGCCGATCGTGGTCGTCTCGCTGTCGGCGTTGTTGGTTGTGTCCGGGTCGAACTCGGCGGCGGACACCTGCGCTTGGTCGCCGATGGACCCGGCCCCCCGCGGCCGCAGCCGGATTGGCACGGCGGCGGTGGCACTGTTCGCCAGTACTCCCAGCTGGCAGTCGATGCTCCTGTCGACCGTCTGCGCGCACTGGCCCTGGGTGGCGTCGAAAGACAGAAGCTGTACGCCGCCGAGGACTGTCGTGCTCCAGGAATCGGCGAGGGTGACCGCAGTCGCCGGTGATGGGCCCAGGTTGGTGATCGTCACCGTGTAGGTGAAGGCTTCTCCCGGGGTGGATGGGTCGGCCGACTCGGCAATCTGGACGGACAGGTCGGCGGCGGGGCTCGCGTTGACAACCGTCGAATCAGTGTTGTTCGACAACACAGGATCCGGCTGATCCGCGGTGACCGAGCCTTGCAACGTGTAAGCGCCCGCCTCCGAGGCCGTGACCCCGAGAATTCCGACACTTCCAGCGCCCGGCGGTAGCGATCCCCAAGAGTACGAACAGCTCAGCCCGCTCTCGGTCTTGGTGCACAGACCACCGAAGTCGCCGGGCCGCACGCCGGGCGGGAACTCAAGGATGACGGTCAGGCCGGTCGCGGTCGCCGGGCCGGCGTTTCGGACCTCGACGCCCAACAAGATGTTCTGCCCGGCGTGGCCCTCAACCGAGCTGGGGAGGTTGATCGACACGTCCGCCTCGGTCGGCTCGACGACCAACGTGTCTTCGGTGTCGGAGTTGTTCGACAGATCTCGGTCGTGCTCGGTCGCGATCACCGTGGAGGTGAACTGAACGAGACCTGGAAGGGAAGGAGTGACGGTGAGGAGAACTATGCCGGCCGCGTTGGCGTCCCACGAGGCGAAGCTGCACGTCACGATCCCGGCCGACTCGGAGCATGCGGGGTCCGACTGGAAGGGCTCGAACCGCACGCCGGCGGGAAGAGTGGCGGTCACCTCGACCCCAGTCGCCTGGCTCGGCCCGTGGTTCGCCACGTCCAGCCGGTAGCGCAGAGCGTGATTCGTGAGGACGGGGCCTGGGCTGTCGCTGACCATGATGGACATGTCTGCTCTTGCCGGCGCTCGAGCAGAGGCGCTGCCGCCGGCGAAGGTCGGAACGAGACTCAGCAGGACAGCCAGAACAAGGAGTGCGGATCTACGCCGGGTTCCCCACCCTCGTCGGCGACTCGTGCTGGTTGCGCGACCTCAGCATCGGGACCGTTCCTCCCCGACATCGACGAGGCGTGTCCGTCGACGTCACCTCGCCAGCTCAGCCAAGCACGCCTGTCCACGCTGAGCGTCGGACGAGACAGCGGACTCATCAAGCCCCGGCGGCGTCGTCCTCGACAAGCACACCTTGGCACCATCTGCGCGCCATGCACAGGTCGGAACCCACACCTGAGTGCTTCCGACATGGAGGCTACTAGCGCCGCCGCCTACCGCTGTCTTGACGCTCGAGCGGGGTTCGCCAGGTCCAGGTGCCGGTCGTCTCCGCCGGGCTGTTCAGCGCCGGAACCACGGGGGGTACCGGGTCCTCGTCCATGGGCGAGACCGCGATCATGACGGACGTGATGCACAGGAAGGCCGCCATGCCGATGGTCAGCGGGAGGATGAACTGCAAGGCGGTCGCACCGGACAGCGCAGTGTGCTCAGCGTGGACATCGACCCGCAGCGCCGCCATGGCGGTGTAGTGCATGCTGCTGACCGCGAGGCCCATGACCAACGCCGCGATCAGGGCACCGAAAAGGTCCTGAACACGGGTCACGATCCAGAGGGCGGCTGTGGCCGCAACGATGGCGATCATCACCGAGGCAGCCACCAGCAGCGTGCTGTAGCCGACCGTCCCATTGACGCGCACGGCCGCCATGCCCGTGTAATGCATGGTGGCGACACCCAAGCCGGTGCCGACACCACCCAGGAGCAGGGAGCGCGTGGTCGCCTCGCCGTACCCGACGGTGAAAACCCCGGCGCCGACCACGACGATGGCGACTCCCAGGCTGATCAAGGTCAGCGGGACGTCGTACCGGATGACGGAGCCGGACACTCCGAAGCCGAGCATCGCGATGAAGTGCATCGTCCAGATGCCGGAGCCGATGGCCGTTGCGCCCAGCATCAACCAGTTGCGTCGGGATCGGCCGGTCTCTCTCAACGCCCGGACCGTGCAGCGTAGCCCGACGGCGGCACCGGTGCACGCCATCAGGTACGAGAGCACCGGGGTCAGCAGGCCGTAGCTGAAGTGTTGCATGTGTCCCATGACGGTTCCTTCCGCGCGGCCGAGAGTGCGGCGGCGGTCAGGATACGTCCATCGACGGTTGACGTGGCAACAACCGGCCCACCTCAGGGGTCGGTGAAGACGCAGAACTCGTTCCCCTCCGGGTCGGCCATCACGTGCCAGGCGGTGTCGTCGCCCGGCGGCCGTAGCACGGTCGCTCCGGCGTCGACAAGGAGGTCGACGTCGGCCGCGCTCATGTCCCAGTGGATGCGGTTCTTGACCGACTTGGGTTCTGGCACGGGGGTGAAGTCCATGGTCTCGATCGCCATGCCGGGTACCTCCATGACCGTGGAGAATCCGCTGTCGTCGTGCACGACCCGAGCGCCGTAGACCTCGGCCCACCACCGGGCCTGTGCCCGCGGGTGGGTGCTGTCCACCACAAGGCCGTGCAGGCGACGCTCGGGCAGGTCCGTACGCAGGAACGCGCAGTACTCGCCGCCCTCGGGATCGGCCATGACCGTCCAGCGGCGGCCGTCGCCTTCGGGGAGCAGGATCCGGGAGCCCAGCGTTTCCAAGCGCTCCAGGTCGGTCGTGTAGACGTCGAGATGAACACGATGCTTGGCCGACTTGGGCTCGGGAACCCGGTTGACCCAGATCCGCGGATGTGGTGCGGGGCCTGAGACCAGGCCCTCGCCGTTGTCGTGTGGCGTCCATGACAAACCCAGGACGGCCGCCCAGAAAGCGCCGAGCCGGGACGGGTCGTTGGCATCGATGCACAGCTTCTTGAAGCGGGCGAGAGCCATGAACTGGACACTAGAGCCCGCCCAGCTGGATGTCCGGCCGGGGCACCGCCGAACGCTCCCGAGTGGCCGCTCGCGGCGGAGCTGTGGACGTGCCCCGATCGGAGCGCCGCGCAGCCCAGCTTACGAGCGTCGCAGCGGAACGGTGACGCAGTTCCCTGATAGGTGGCATGCTCCGGCGCAATAGACCTACGGACAGCGTGGTCTCGGTTCCCGCTCGACATCGTCGTGTCGCGGGCCGTCGGGACCGGGACGGCAAGGTATGGCACGACACCGGGCACGAAAGCGTCGTTCCGTTGGCCTTCTCCTGGGGGTCCTGGTCCTAGGGGCCGGGGTCTATGCAGGCGCCGTCGCGCTCGTACCGACTGACTCCGACAGGCAGTCGATCGACCAATCCGCGACGC
Organism: Jiangellaceae bacterium; assembly: GCA_036845485.1. Lineage (GTDB taxonomy): Bacteria > Actinomycetota > Actinomycetes > Jiangellales > Jiangellaceae > DAIUDS01. Next base: position 4,897 of record DAIUDS010000073.1, on the reverse strand, counting down.
CGGCACCGTGCACGTCTGCGCTGCACGTCGTCACGGCCAGTTCGTTCGCACCGGTGCTCACCCACATCGCACCGACCCTGGAGTCGGCGAAGAACTGCGTGCACCTCGAGGTGGACGTCGCCGATGGGCGCGCCGCCGCCCGGCGCGCACTGGAACTCGGTGCCGACGTCTGGATTCCCGACGACGCCGCCTGGGCGGGAGTTGCCGACCCGGCGACGTTTGCAGAGCCATCGGCTGGTGGCCCGGGAACCGTCGTGGCGGCCAGTCCGATCTACATCGTCAGCGACGAGGCGACGGCCGGTCGGCTGGAGCAAGCCGGTGGTGGCTGGCGTGGCCTCGCCGACCTGGTGACGGGAGACCCCGGCGTTCGCCTGGTCGTGCGCGACCCGGCGGGCTCGGGGGACGGCCTGGTCGCGGTCGGAGCCGTCGGAGAGGCGGTGTGGCTCGACGACGGGATGGACGCGTCGGCAGAGGCGCTGGCGACCGCACTCCCCGCGACGCGGACTGTGCCCGGCCATGCGCTCCCGAGAGAGAACGGGGAGGTCGGTCTCGTCGCCGAGTACGCGCTGATCCCGCGGTTGGCCGGCGAAGGCAGTGACGCAGCGAGCCGCCGCGTCCAGGCATCCGCCGTCCTGGCAGCCACCGACTACACCGCACTCTTGCGGTACACCTGGCTACCGACGGCTCAGGCCATCGAGGATCCGGCTCTCCGCGAGCCGATGGAACGGGTGTTGTCGGTGCTCACCGGTCCCGAGGTCGACGATGCGCTCGCCGCTGCCGGGCTGCGACGTCCCGACATCGCTCCGCCGCCCGGAGTCACGGGGCTGCCGGATGTCGAGGCGCCCGCCTTCGACGTCCTGGGTCGGCACCAGGTCGACCACGTCTTCGCCACGTGGTACGCAGCCGACCGGCGGGCAGACCTGCTGCTCGTCGTCGATGTGTCCGGGTCCATGGCCGAGCCCGCGGAGGGCTCCACCCGTGCGCTCATCGGCCTCGTCCGCGATGGCATGCTCGCGCTGGCAAAGCTTCTGCCGGACGACTCCGAGCTCTCGATCTGGGCGTTCGGATCGCTGCTCGACCCGCCGCGCGACTACCAGGTGCTGCTGCCCCGCGCACCACTCGACGCCGGGCAGCGACAGCGCCTCGGCGACGCCGCAGCCGCGCTCACCGCGCGCGACACAGGAACCGGTCTCTACGACACGATCCTGGCTGGGTACGTGGCGGCCCGCGAGGGCTACCGCGACGGGGTAGCCAACCAAGTCGTGGTGTTCACCGATGGACACGACCAGGACGATCCTGGATCGATCTCGGCCGAGCAATTGAGCCGGCAACTCGTTGCCGCGGCGGATCCGCAGCGGCCGGTGCAGCTCACCGTCATCACTTTCGGCTCGAAGCCCGAGGCGCAAATACTCGAGGGTGTCCTGGAGCCGGTCGAAGGCTATGTAGACCCGCTCACCACGGCCGCCGAAGTTCGGGCGGTGTTCATCCACGTTGCTGCCGGAGGTGTGCACCACTGACGACGCGCACACTTACAATCGTCGCGGTCGCTGGTTCTGCGGCTGCCGATCCCCCGATGCTGAGGACGCCGTTCCCGTTGCCCGCCTTGTTGACCGGATCCGCGTCTGCTCTGAAGGCTGTCGACGACGGTCTCACCGGCCTGTCCGGAATGGCCGCGGACGTAATCGACGCCCTCGGCGAGGTGGGTGTCGGCGTCCTTACCTTCGTCGAGACCGTCTTTCCACCGATCCCCAGCGAGATCGTGCTCGCGCTGTCCGGATACCTCGCCGAGCGGGGGCAGCTGAACATCGTGTGGGTCGTCCTTGCCGCGACGCTCGGAGCCCTACTCGGTGCGCTCGTCCTCTACGGCCTGGCAGCCGTCTTCGGCGAGGACCGGGCCAGGCGCTGGCTGACCAGGCTGCCGCTCGTGGAGGCGTCCGACTTCGACAACGCGTCGGCATGGTTCCACCGGCATGGCCACGGGGTTGTCTTCTTCGGACGGTTCGTGCCGATCGTGAGAAGCCTGGTCTCGCTGCCCGCGGGTGCACAGCGGATGCCGCTGACGCAATTCGTGTTGCTGACGGGGCTGGGTAGCCTGCTGTGGAACTGCGCTCTGGTCGGTGCCGGCTACGCGTTCGGCACGCAGTACGACCGGGTCGAGCAGTACATGGGGTACCTCGACTACGTGATATACCTGGCGGTCGCCGCGATAGTGGCCTGGTTCGTGGCGCGCAAGCTTCGACAGCGCCGGGCCGCCGCGGCTGCTGGCGGCCGTCACCGAGCCTGACATTCTCGCTGGAGCGTGCAGATTTGCGACGTGGGCGCTGGCCGGGCTTCCGGGAGGCTGCCTCAGGCGGGCGTGCCCTGCGCCTGCAGGGTCTTCGCCAGGCCGGCCTCGGTGAGGCGCTGGAGCACGTCGAGCATGTGCTGCAGGCGGTTCAGCTCGCTCCGGTGGAACGTCGGGCCGTTCTCGCGTGCGACGGTGAGCACCAGGTGACCGGGAAGCGGTGTCCGAGCCAGGCGCGCACCCTCGGTGACCGCGTTGGCCCGGGTCGGGATTCTTTCGGGCGGCCGAGGATGCTCGGTGGCGTCAACCCCTCAACACGTAGCCGAGCTCGAGCGCGGCCAGGACGGCAACGAGGAGGCTCACACCGGCCGGGAGCCGGCCGTCCGGAGGTGGCGGATCCTCCTGTGTCGTGGCGCGGTACCGACGGCCGGCGCCGATGAGAACCGCGGCGGCGAGCGGCAGTGCCACCAGCGTGACCGCGACTGCAAGAGCACCGAGCCGATCCACGCTCAGCCGGGCCGCGAGAAGTACCGCACCGAGCAGGGCGAGCGCAGTGCGGATCCACGCCAGTGCCGTGCGCTCGGTGTGCAGTCCTCGACCGTCCACAGCTCAGCCGGCCAGAACCGACACCACGACGACGGCGGCCACCACGACCAGCCCGAATGCCAGCAGCGGCGCCAGCGCGGGGGACGGCAGGGGCCGGGACTGCCGAAGCGCCCGCTCGGCACGTGTCCACCGTGCGAAGGCCGCGCCGCTCGCGGCCGCACCGAGAACGACGAGCGCGGTGACCAACACCCGCCGAGCACCGTCGGACGCGGGGACGTCGAGACCCTCGAGCGCGACGCCGGTAGCGAGCAGCGCAAGTCCGGTTCTGATCCACGCCAGGAACGTGCGCTCGTTTGCGAAGCTGAAACGGGGATCGGGTTCGTCGCCGACACCGTAGACCTGCTGAGGCCACCGCGGCCTCGGTGGATCGCCCTGGCTGCCGCTCAGCGCGGCACCTCCTGGTCCGACCGCCGATGCCGCCCGGGCATGGGCGGCCCGGGAACGCCGCCGCTGTCACGTGCTGCGCCCGGCTGAGTATCGACGGTCGGATCGGATGCTGAGCCGGGTTGCCGGGGATGTCCGTTGAAGAAGCCAGAACGGGACCTGCCGACCGCCTCCACGTCGCCCACCGGCTCGGCGGCTTCCGAGCGTGCCGCGGCGCCACCACCTGCCTCGGCTGTGCCCTCGGATGGCGAGTGAGGTCGCGCCCCCACGTTGCTGGAATCGATGGCCGCGATCGTCCCCGCCGACTGGCTGGCGCGCACCGCCGCACGCCGCCGCGCACGGCGCCCGGTTCCGGACGTGCCGGGCAGCTCCTCCAGGTCACGGACCGGGGCGTCGATCCACTGGATGCTGGTTGCCTCGCCATGGCCGTGAACGGCCAGCATGTGTTCCAGCGACTCCCAGATGCTGGTTGCCGGGTGGGTGGAGCACCAACGCAACGCCACGTGGCCGTCGGAGAAGGTGATGCCGTACGCGACGACGCCGATCCCCGACACCCCGGTGTAGTCGATGTGCCGGACGAGAGCGAACCTGCGAGGGAGCACCGTCGTCACCAGATGTCACTCGACCGCCGGGCCACCGGGCCCTCGGCGGCGAGCGTTGGCCGGTTCACCCGGTCATCCTGCTGGACGCGCCCACCCGGTGTCACCACTCCACGCCGCACCGACGGATCTCGGTCGTGGCATCGACGTAACTTGCGGCGGTCGTCGTGATTCCACGACGTCCGAACGGCGCTGGCATGAGGTGGACGATAGCCTCAGCGTGCGACCTCTGGCCGCCGGTCACCCCAGAGATAGCGCGGTCCGCTGCCGAGAGCCGCTGCCCGGTCGCCCGGGTTGTAGAGGTTGCACGTATTGAGCGACAGGCAACCGCAGCCGATGCATTCGCCGAGCTCGTCCCGCAGGCGCTGCAGTTCGGCGATCCGCTGGTCGAGTCGCGACTGCCAGGCGCGCGACAGCCGACCCCAGTCGGCCGCGGTGGGCGTGCGTGCACTCGGGAGCGTGTCCAGGGCCTCCCGGATCTCGTCCAAAGTCAACCCGCACCGCTGAGCTGCGCGGACGAACGCCACCCGACGCAGTATGGAACGCGGGTACGCCCGATGTCCGCCGGACGTCCGTTCCGACGAGAGCAGGCCGCGCGCCTCGTAGAACCGAAGCGCCGATGTCGCGGCCCCACTGCGTTCCGCCAACTCACCGATCGTCAGACGTGCACCCATCTACGCCCTCAACTTCAATCTAACTTGAGCCTGCACTCTAACCGATGATCTGGGCCGTGGTCTGGCCGGGACTCCCCGGTGCGGCGCGACCGCACCGCACGCTACTGTGCGGGACCGCCGCAGAGCATCGAGGAGGGTCGCATGGAGCCCAGTGCCGACGTCGACGCGATGATCGTCGACGCCGTGAGGACCGTCCGTGACCGGTTCGGGTCCGACGGACTGCGCGAGATGATCGCGCTCGCCACCCTGGAGATCAACGGTGCGGAGCGTGCCGTTGCCGGCCTCGGCGCCGACACGCCGGCGAGCGGCTCGGCCGCGGTGTACGACTCGGCGGACACGCAGGCGTGGAT
>DAIUDS010000072.1:0-11138 GCA_036845485.1 Jiangellaceae bacterium | reverse complement strand
CGCCGGGCGAGGACGGCACGCTCACCCCGGCGCTCAACGGCGCCGCACTGGCTGCCGCAGCCGAGGATGCCCTCGCCGAGCTCGGGCAGGAGGGAAGGGACGCCACCATCCGGATCCAGGGGGGCCGACCGGTCGTCATCCCCGCCGAGACCGGTCGTGGCGTGGTGCCCGATGCGCTGTCCGCCGCGGTCTTTCCTGCCCTGACCGCCGTCGGTGACGCACGCACGGCAACGATCGAGCTCACCGAGGTCGAGCCCAAGCTCACCACCGAGGGTGCCGAGCAGCTTGGGGTCGAGGAGGTCGTCGCCGAGTGGTCGACGTACTTCCCGCACGCCGACTACCGCAACCAGAACATCGGCCTGGCGGCCGAGCGGATCGACAACACGCTTCTCATCCCTGGTGAGACGTTCAGCCTCAACGACCTCGTCGGTGAGCGGACCGGTGCCAACGGCTTCGCCGAGGGGTGGACGATCGACGGCGGGCGGCTGAAGAAGGACTTCGGTGGCGGCGTGTCGCAGGTCGCGACCACGACCTATCACGCCGCGTTCCTCGCCGGCCTCGAGGACGTCTACCACCAGCCGCACAGCATCTACTTCGATCGCTACCCGGTCGGCCAGGAGGCCACGGTGTCGTGGGGGAGCTTCGACATGTCGTTCAAGAACGACACGCCTTACGGGGTCCTCGTCGATACCGCGTTCAGCCCGAGCAGTGCAGACAAACGTGGCTCGCTGACGGTGAGGATCTGGAGCACCACGCATTTCCGGGTCGAGACGTCGGTGTCGGATCGTAGCAACGTCACCAGTCCACCGACGGTCTACGACACCAGTGCCGAGTGCCAGGCCGAGTCGGGCTGGGAGGGCTTCAGCATCACGTCCTACCGCAAGGTCTGGACGCCGGACGGCACGCTGGTCAAGGACGAGGCCGACCCGTGGACCTACCGGCCCAACCCGACGGTCGTCTGCGGTCCCAAGCCGTGAGGCGGCTGCCCTGCCGACCGGTAGCGGTAGCGGTGATGCTCGGTGAAGCCGAGCCGTTGGTAGGTCGCCAGGGCAGCGGCGTTGTCGGTGGCAACCTGAAGATAGACGTCGGTGGCGCCTTGCCGTAGGGCCCATCGTGCCGTGCCGGCCACCACGTGGGTGCCCAGCCCGCGGCGGCGTTCCCCGGGCGCGACCTCCACGGCCGTCACACCGAGCCAACGGCGGCCCTCCGGCGCGTCAGTCACGGCGCCGCGGGCGATGGCCACCCGGCGCCCGCCGTCGTCGACCGCGGCGAAACCGACCGTGTCGGCGTTCGTGAGGACCCGACGGGCGTGCGGCGGCAAGGTCGCGCCGCGGTAGTGGTACGCAGCCATCCAGGCATCGTCCGGCTCGGCCGCCACCGCGACGTCCGGCAGGTTCGGACGGGTGGCGGCGGCGACGGGAACAGCGGCGGCCGTCATGACGACCACCTCCTCGGTTGCCGCAGGCCAGCCCAGGGCGTCCAGATGCTCCTCGAGTGCTCGCCCCAGCGGCACGATCACCTGGAACGACGGGTTCGCGGACCGGCCCGCGTACCAGCGCTCGACCTCGGCCACGGCGACGGCGAGAGGTATGCCCGGGTCCGACAGAGGCAGGCACGAGTTCGCCCGGCGGGTGAATCCGCCGGCGTACCGCAGCAGCCAGCCACCCATCCGCTCGGTCTCGAGCGCCTGCCAGCCCAGGGCGGCGGCCGCCTCCAGGGCGCGAACCTCACGGCGCACGACCGGCCGGGACGGAACCGGCTTGGCGGCGACGACGTCGGCCTCCGGCACGTCGACGACCTGCCCGTCGGAGCGCCGGACCCGCAGCCGGCCGTGGGTCCACCCGACGAGCTCACCCAGGACGTCGGTCGCCGTGCCCTCGCTCGGCAGGTGGTAGCGGACTACCACGCGCCGGCCGACGTCCGACGGCCCGATCCGGTCGACGCCGGCACCGTTCGGCCGGGCAGCCGTCATCGAGGTCCTTCCACACTCCGGTACGCGTTCCCGCGACGCACCGTCACCGCCTAGGCTGGGGGCATGTGCCGGCGCGGGCAGGGCAATACTAGAAACGACGCAAGCTCGCCCGTACCTGGCACCGACGGGAGGACATAGCTCGTGACATACACCATCGCGGAGCCCTGCGTCGATCTGAAGGATCTGGCGTGTGTAGAGGAGTGTCCGGTCGACTGCATCTACGAGGGCGAGCGGATGCTCTACATCCACCCGGACGAATGTGTCGACTGCGGCGCCTGTGAGCCGGTCTGCCCGGTCGAGGCGATCTTCTACGAGGACGACGTCCCCGAGCAGTGGAAGGACTACACCCAGGCCAACGCCGAGTTCTTCGACGACCTCGGCTCACCGGGTGGGGCGTCCAAGCTCGGTGCCATCGACAAGGACCACCCGCTGATCGCGGCACTGCCGCCGCAGGAGACGGGCGCGCACTGACGCTGACCTCGGGCGTGCGCGCCCTGCCGGCCTTTCCCTGGGATCGGCTCGCACCGCACCGGGAACGGGCGGCCGCCCACGCGGGCGGACTCGTCGATCTCTCGGTGGGCACGCCGATCGACCCCACGCCGTCCGTCGCTTGCGCTGCGCTGACTGGTGCCGCCGACGCGCCAGGGTACCCGGCGACCTATGGCACGCCGGCACTCCGACGGGCCGTCGCCGACTGGTTCGACCGGCGGTGGGGCATCTCCACGGTCGAACCCGACGGGGTGCTCCCGACGATCGGTTCCAAGGAACTGGTCGCGTGGCTGCCCACCCTGCTGGGCCTCGGCCCCGGAGACGCCGTCGTCTACCCGACGCTGGCCTACCCGACCTACGACGTGGGCGCGCGGCTGGCCGGGGCGGACTCGGTGCCGACGGACTCGCTCACCGCCCTCGGGCCACGCCGGGTGGGCCTCGTCTGGCTGAACTCGCCGGCGAACCCGCACGGCCAGATCCTGCCCGCCGAGCACCTGGCCAAGGTCGTGGCCTGGGCGCGGGAGCGCGGCGCCGTGGTCGCGTCCGACGAGTGCTACCTGGAGTACGGGTGGGACGCTCGGCCCGTTTCCGTTCTCGAGCCCGGCGTCAACGGTGGTTCGTCGGACGGCCTGCTCGCCGTCCACTCGCTGTCGAAGCGCTCGAACATGGCCGGTTACCGGGCCGGCTTCGTCGCGGGCGACGTGTCGTTGGTTCGCCGCGTGCTCGAGGTGCGCAAACACGCCGGGATGATGGTGCCCGCGCCGGTGCAGGCAGCCATGATCGCGGCCCTCGGCGACGACTCGCACATTGACGAGCAACGGTCGCGGTACGAGAAACGGCGGGCGGTGCTGCGCTCGGCACTGCAGGACGCGGGCCTCGTCGTCGACTATTCCGAGGGCGGCCTCTACCTGTGGGCGAGCCGCGGCGAGCCCTGTTGGGACACGGTCGGCTGGTTGTCGTCGCTGGGCATCCTGGTGGCACCTGGGGACTTCTACGGCCCTCGCGGCGCCCGGCACGTCCGGGTAGCGCTGACCGCTACCGACGAGCGGGTGGCCGCCGCTGCTGAGCGCCTGACCTCCTCCCGCCGTTGATCTGAATCTACGAGCCGCGGGCGACGTCCATGTGGACGTGGTCGAGGTGTTGCAGCGTCGCGCTGGATGTGTCACCGGACGGATGGGTGTAGTCCCGCCAACCTGCTGCTGACCGCCGTGCCGTCCAGATCTGCGCGTCATAGATGACGGTCGCGATGCCGAGACGGTCGGCGTTGGCCACGAGCCAGTGCGCGACGACCCATCCGGCGCGTTTGCGTTCCGGATCCTGGTACGGCCGGAACATGATGTCCAGGGCTCGTCCGTCGTAATGGGCCGAGCCCTCGATGTGGCCGGAGTAGAGGCCTCCTGCCTGGTAACCGCCGATCTCCAACCCGGCGAACGCCGCGCCGACCTCGTCACGAACGTTCCGGGCGCGCGCGGTGAGTCCGTCGGGCTCTTCCACCTGTTCCTCGAACGACGCGGGCCGGAACGAGCAACTGAAGGCGGCGGCGGAGTTGCCCGACAACGCCGACGCAAGGATCCGCGCGTCGGACTCGTGATCGGCATACGCCTCTGGGTATGCGCTGCGCTGCACCTCCTGCGCGGCAACCGTGACCGCGAGCTCCCGATAGTCGGGGACCTCGACCAGGGCGTCGTAGAACCGGCCGGTCGCGTACACCGGATCCCGGATCTGCTCCGGCGTTCCCCAACCCTGCGAGGGCCGCTGCTGGAACAGCCCGATGGAGTCACGGTCGCCGCGCGCGAGATTGTGCAGCTCGGACTCCTGGTAGGCCGCAGCGAGAGCGATCGTCACCGCGCGGGCCGGCAGACCGCGTTGTTCTGCGACGGCGGCGATCGTGGCGGCGTTGCCGGCCTGCTCCGGGCTGACCGTCGCCGTCCGACCGCCCACCTCGGCCATGCAGGACTCGCGGAACACCAGCGGGCCCACGGACCCGTCGGTGAGCCAGACCAGCGTCGCCGCCCCGCCGGCTCCGACCAGGGCGAGGACGAGGATGGCTGCCAGCGCGCGTGCGGAACGGGTCATCGTGCGCTGATAACGGTCCTGAGGCCCTGCCGCGTTCCGCCTGCTCACGCTCACGTGGCGTGCAGGGCCACGTTGAGGCCACCCCAGTCACCGGCCCGGAGGAGCGCCTCGACGGCACCGGTCACGCTGTTGCGGCGGAACAACAGGCCGTCACGACCGGACAGCTCGCGGGCCTTGACCACCCGGTTGTCCGGAAGGCTCACCTTGGTGCCGGCCGTCACGTAGCAGCCGGCCTCGACGACGCAACCGTCGCCCAGCGAGATACCGATGCCTGCGTTGGCGCCCACCAGGCATCCCTTGCCGATGGAGATCACCTCGGTGCCGCCGCCGGACAGGGTGCCCATGATGGACGCGCCGCCGCCGATGTCCGAGCCGTCGCCGACCACGACGCCGGCCGAGATGCGCCCTTCGACCATCGATTGGCCGAGCGTGCCGGCGTTGAAGTTGACGAAGCCCTCGTGCATGACGACCGTGCCCGGCGCCAGGTGTGCGCCGAGCCGCACCCGGTCCGCGTCGGCGATCCGCACCCCGACCGGCACGACGTAGTCGGTCATCCGCGGGAACTTGTCGATGCCGTAGACCTCGACCCGGCCACGCCGACGCAACCGCAACCTGGTGCGCTCGAAGTCTTCGGCTGCGCACGGCCCGTGGTTGGTCCACACCACGACGGCGAGCAGCCCGAAGATCCCGGACAGGTCGACACCATGCGGGCCGACCAGGCGGTGCGACAGCAGGTGTAGGCGCAGGTAGGCGTCAGCGGTATCGACCGGCGGGGCTCCCAGATCGGAGACGGTCCGGATCACGCTCTGCCGCACACCGCGGTCCCCATCGTCAGCGGCGAGGGCGCGCAGTTCGGTGTCATCGGCGTCCCTCGCCGGGCCGAGCATCGGCGCCGGGTACCAGACGTCGAGGACAGTCCCGTCCGTGGACGTCGTGGCCAAGCCGACCCCCCAGGCGGAGCCGGGCTGTTGCGCGTCGGGCATGGCCGACAGCCTATGGCGCGGCCCCAGTCCGGCTAGCGTGCGGTGTCATGACCTTGGCGAGCTGGAAGGCGTTGTGCATGGACGCGGGCGACCAAACGCACCTCGGCGGCTTCTGGGCAGCCGCCCTGGGGCTCACGCCGGGCGATGCCGACGACGGCTCCTTGCATCTCGACGGCGACGACGACGATCGGCAGATCTGGATCGAGCCGGTAGCCGAACCGCGGTCCGTCAAGCACCGGGTCCACCTCGACATCGACGTCGGAGACCTGGACGGGTTGCAACAGCTCGGTGCGACGATCGTGCGACCCCCGGGCGACGACCGGGCGTGGTGGGTCATGGCCGATGTCGAGGGCGGAGAGTTCTGCGCCTTCGTCCGGGACGGGCGGCCGTCGCTTCCAGGCCGTCTGTACGAGGTCGTCGTCGACTGCGCCGACCCCTATGCCCAGGCCGACTGGTGGGCCGACGTGTTCGGTCTCGTTCCCGAGCGCGAGCCGCAGACGCACTATGCGGCCCTCGAGGGCGGCGACGCCCTGCCCTTCGACTACCTGCGCTTCGTCCCCGTCCCGGAGCCGAAGGCGGCCAAGAACCGGATCCATTGGGACGTCGTGACCGCTGATGTGCCCGCCCTGGTGGCAAAGGGGGCACGGGTGCTGCGCGAACCGGACGATGAGATCTTCTGGCACGTGCTCGCCGATCCCGAAGGCAACGAGTTCTGCGCCGACCCGCCCGAGTGACGTGGCCCTTGACCTCGACCGGGCCGCGCTCGAGTTGACGGCGGCGCTGTGCGACATCCCGTCGGTGAGCGGCGACGAGAAGACGCTTGCGGATGCCGTCGAGACGGCCTTACGCGGTTGCTCGCACCTGCGGGGTAGACCGGGACGGTGACGCCGTGATTGCTCGCACCGATCTCGGCCGGGTCGAACGCGTGATCGTGGCAGGCCATCTGGACACTGTTCCGATCGCCGCGAACCTGCCGACCCGCCGCGACGGCGACATCCTGTGGGGACGCGGGACGGCCGACATGAAAGGTGGCGTGGCCGTGGCCCTGCGACTGGCGGCCCATGTCACCGAGCCGCCGCGCGACGTCACGTACGTCCTCTATGACCACGAGGAGGTCGAAGCCGCCCGAAGCGGGCTGGGCCGCGTTGCCCGTGACCATCCCGACTGGCTGGCGGCCGACTTCGCGGTGCTGATGGAGCCGACGTCGGCGCAGGTCGAAGGCGGCTGCAACGGGACCGTTCGGGTCGACGTGACCGTTCGCGGTGTCGCCGCCCACAGCGCGCGCTGGTGGAAGGGCAGCAATGCCGTCCACGCGGCAGGCGAGGTCCTCGACCGACTGCGGTCGTACGCGCCGGCCGAGGTGGAGGTCGACGGTCTGGTGTACCGAGAAGGGGTCAACGCGGTCGGCATCCGCGGTGGAATCGCGGGCAACGTGATTCCCGACACCTGCGTCGTGACCGTCAACTAGCGGTTCGCACCCAGCCGGACCGAGGCCGAGGCGGAGGCACACCTGCGCGAGTTGTTCGGCGGGTTCGAGGTGGCCGTGACCGACATTGCGCCAGGCGCGCGTCCGCGCCTGGACCATCCGGCGGCCGCCGCTTTCGTAACGGCGGTAGACGCCGAGCCCATGCCGAAGTACGGGTGGACCGACATGGCCCGGTTCTCGTCCTTGGGCATCCCGGCGGTCAACTACGGGCCGGGTGACGCCAGCCTCGCGCACGCCGACGACGAACGGGTCGACGTACGCGAGATCCAGCGCTGCGAGGACCGGATGCATGCCTGGCTGTCCAGCGCGGAGCCGCCACACTCTCGCGGATAGCCTGAAACCTGTGATCCCACCGCAAACGCCCGACCGGCCGACCGAGAAACACCGCGGGCCGGTGACCATGCGCCGCTCGCAAGTCGAGGTCAGCACCACGGACCAGCGGCTGCTCGACGGGCCGGGCCCGGCCGGCTGGCTGCACACCGACCCCTGGCGGGTGATGCGGATCCAGTCCGAGTTCGTCGAGGGTTTCGGGGCGCTCGCCGAGCTCGGCCAGGCGATCAGCGTCTTCGGCTCGGCACGCACGCCGCGCGACGACCCGGTCTACGACACCGCGGTACGGCTCGGGTCGGCTCTGACCCGTGCCGGGTACGCGGTGATCACCGGAGGCGGGCCAGGAATCATGGAGGCGGCCAACAAGGGCGCCGGCCTTGCCGGCGGTGTCTCGGTGGGGCTGGGCATCGAGCTGCCGTTCGAGCAGGGCCTGAACGAGTACGTTGACCTCGGGATCAACTTCCGGTACTTCTTCGCGCGTAAGACCATGTTCGTCAAGTACGCCGATGGATTCGTGGTCTTCCCCGGCGGGTTCGGCACCCTGGACGAGCTTTTCGAAGCGCTGACTCTGGTGCAGACCGGCAAGGTCACGCAGTTCCCGATCGTGCTGATGGGGTCCGCCTACTGGCGTGGCCTGCTCGATTGGTTGAGCGACACCGTAGCCGCCGAGAAGAAGATCGCCTCGGCCGATCTCGAGCTGCTCTCGGTCACCGACGACGTGGACGAGGCGGTCGAGGCGATCGTCCGGGTCAACCAGGGCTGAGCGCAGCGACCGGGCCCAGGCGCACACACGGGGAGGACCTCGTGGTCGAATCCACCGCGGACAAGTCCCAGGGACCAATGAACAGCCCAGCCTGCGCCGTGTGATGGGGTCGGGACTCCTCAGCCGCCTGTTGTACGGCATGAGCCGGGAGCGCGTGCTGCCCCGGGTCCTTGGTCTGGTCCACCCGACCCGTCGTACGCCGTGGGTGGCGATCCTGTTCACGACGGCCCTCGCCTTCGGCCTCATCTCGTTCGTCGGCGAGATACCAGAGCTCGGCGGGACCACGGCTCTGCTGCTCCTGGGCGTCTCCACCATCGTCAACATCGCCGTGCTCGTGCTGCGCCGTGACGCGGTGGACCACTCACATTTCCGGGCGCCGACGGTGCTTCCCGTGGTGAGTGCCATCTTCTGGCGATCGGCGTCGGGCTGTGGGTGTTGACGTGGGTGCTCGACCGGATGTTCGGCGGCGGTGGGCCGCAACTGGAGGAGCCGGAGCGGCTCAGCACCGGTGGGCCGCACAACTAGCTGCTGCGCCCGAGGTCCTCATTCGCCCGCCGCCTCCTCACGCTCTGGTGCGTAGCGGAGGTGGACGACCCCATTGCCGAAACGGCGTTCGTCGAGCAGTTCGAGGTTCAGGCGGACCTTGTCCGGGAGCGACTGCTTGCCGCCTCCCACCAGGATCGGCGTGACGAAGAGGTGGCACTCGTCCACCAGGCCGGCCTTGATGGCCTGGCCGGCGAGGTCGGGACCGGCCACTGTGATGTCACGTGCCGATGCCGCCTTGATCCGCCGGACCGCTTCGGGGTCGAACTCGCGCTCGATCCGGGTCCTGGCGCTGGAAACCCTCTGAAGCGTCGTTGAGTACACGATCTTTTCCGCCGCCTGCCAGACAGCGGTGAAGTCTCGTACGTGGGCGGGCTGGTCGGCGAGCGTGTGGGCGGTCTCCCAGTAGAGCATCACCTCGTACATCCGGCGCCCGTACAGGTAGGTGCCTATCGGCCGCTCCAGGTCGTTGATGAAGGTGTGCACCTCCTCGTCCGGCGCACTCCAGTCGAAGTTGCCATCCTCGTCTGCCACGTAACCGTCGAGTGACATGATCGCCGAATAGATCAACTTGGCCATGATGAACCGCCTTCCTATGCGAGGCCACGTCGAGGGGCCGTCGGCGGGCGCGTTCCCATGATCGACGCGACCATATCGAGCACCTGACGGGTGGCCCCGACGTCGTGGACCCGGAAGACCTGGGCTCCGAGCCACGCGCACAATGCCGTCGCCGCCAGCGTGCCGGGCAGCCGGTCACCGACAGGCAGGTCGAGCGTCTCGCCGACGAAGTCCTTGCGGGAAAGGCTGACCAGCACCGGCCAGCCGGACCCGACGAGCTCGTCGAGTCGCCGGGTCAGCTCGAGTGAATGACGGGTGTTCTTGCCGAAGTCGTGGGTCGGATCGACCAGGATGGCGTCCCGGCGGACTCCGGCCCGGATCGCCCGTTCGGCCAGCGCCGACGTGGCCTTGATCACCTCGCCTACCACATCGGTGTACGAAACCCGGTGCGGGTTCGTGCGCGGCGCCTGACCACCGGTGTGGCTGCAGACCAGGCCGGCGCTCCACCGGGCAGCCACTGCGGCGATCTCCGGGTCAGCTGCCGCCCATGTGTCGTTGAGGAGATCGGCGCCGGCCGCACACGCTGCCTCGGCGACGCCCGCTCGGTAGGTGTCCACGCTGATGACGATCTGCGGATACCGCTGCCGGATCGTCGTGACCAGACCGACGGTCCGGTCGGTCTCCTCCTCCACGTCGACGGGCGGCCCGACACCTGCTTTGACTCCGCCGACGTCGACGATGTCCGCACCGCTCATGACGACCTCGTCGACCCTGTCCAGGGCGTCGTCGAATGCGTAGGTGGCTCCTCGGTCGTAGAACGAGTCCGGCGTTCGGTTGACGATCGCCATGACAGCAAACTCTCCGGGAGCGAATTCCCGGTTTCCAAGACGAAGCGGCACGTGGCCTCCGCAGGGTTGGCGGGAGCCACAGCGTGGCACGATCAGTGCGCCTACGTCGCAAGGAGGTAGCCGTGGTGATCGTGTTCGTCGTCGTTGCGGTCGTCGTCGTCTTCGCGGTGGCGGCCACGGCGGTCGGACGAGGTGGGGGGCTGGACGCCGCCGGTCCGGACCTCGTCGTGCCGTGGCTGCCTGACCACGACATCACGCCCGAGGACGTCGCAGCCGTACGCTTCGCCGTGGCGTTCCGGGGATACCGGATGGAGCAGGTGGACGACGTTCTGGAACGGCTCGGTGAGGAACTCACAGCGCGCGACCAGCGGATCGCGGCCTTGGAAGGTTCCCGGCTGCCACCACAACCACCGGAGAGCGGCTCGTCGGGATGAGTGCCGACGTCCAGGCTGCCCGGGTCATCGACGCGCCCGCAGAACAGGTGTGGGGCATCCTCACCGACTGGGAGCGGCAGGGCGAGTGGATGCCGGCGACCCGCGTCAGATCGTTCCGCGGCCACTCGCCTGGGGGCCGGATCGAGGCGTGGACGGGTGTCGGCCGGCTCGGATTCCGGGACACCATGGAGATCACCGGTTGGGATCCGCCCCGACGGTGCGACGTGATCCACACCGGACGTGTGCTGCGCGGCCCCGGCTCGTTCGCCGTCGAGCCTCTGGGGGCGGCCCGGTGCCGGGTTGTCTGGGAGGAGCGGCTGGAGCTGCCACTGGGCCGGCTGGGACGCGCCGGCTGGCCCCTTGTGCGGCCGCTGGCCCGGGCCGGTCTCGGGTTGGGGTTGCGCCGCCTTGACCGACTCGTGATCAGCAACATGGGGCGCGGCTAGGTATTGCGGGTCAGGACGTTATTGACGGTCCGAATGGACACAACGGAAATGATGAGGAGATGGCGCAATGGGTGAGCTGCACGTCAACATGCACACCACGCTCGACGGCGTGATCCAGGCCAACGGTGGCCCCACCGAACAGGACGGGGACTTCGAGTACGCCGGCTGGCAGTGGCCGTTCTTGGATTCGGAGTCCAGCGCACAGGTGGA
>DAIUDS010000071.1:3788-11202 GCA_036845485.1 Jiangellaceae bacterium | reverse complement strand
CACCGTGCGGACGAGCATCGGTGGTGGCGGTGGCTGGTGCCGTGTCGACGGCCGGCTGGTGCCCGTCCCGGTCGGCCAGCCCCGGCGACGGGTACCGTTCCCGTCCGGTCCGCGGACCGTCTCGGCGCTGCCGTTGGGAGACCTCTCATCGGCGTTCCGGTCGACCGGGATACCGAACATCAGGACGTACGCCACGCTGCCTGCCGTCGCCCGTCCGCGGGTGATGCAGCGGTTTGGCGTCGCTGCGTTGCGCTATGCGCCGGTGCGCGCGGTCGCCGATGCCGTCGCCACGTGGGCCACGTCTGGTCCGTCTCCACGGGCTCGGGCGACGACGCGTGCCGAGGTCTGGGGAGAGGTGCGCGACCCCACCGGAGCGAGCGCGACGATGACGGTGACGCTGCCCAACGTGTACGACGTGACCGCCGACTCTGTCGTCCGCGCGGTCCGGCGGATCGCCGACGTGGCACCCGGGGCGCATTCGCCGTCGCAGGCCTTCGGTGCGGGCTACCTGTCCACCCTGGACGGAGTTCACACAGCCGAAACGTAAGGGCCCCAGATGTCACCCGCCTGCAACACAGAGCGTACGTCGGAGCAACACGGTGTCGCGATGCTCCTGCCGACCGACCGGACCTGACGGCTTCACGGCAATGCCGCCGGATGGTCGGGACCGGCCAGCCTCGAGAAGAGGAGTCAGCGATGCCCGAGATCAGCGCGGGCGACACCGCGTGGGTGTTGGCAAGTTCAGCGCTCGTCCTGCTCATGACACCCGGCCTGGCGTTCTTCTACGGCGGCATGGTCCGTTCGAAGAACGTCCTCAACATGCTCATGATGAGCTTCATCTGCCTGGCGATCGTGCCGGTTCTGTGGGTGCTGTACGGCTACAGCCTCTCGTTCGACACCGACGCCGCCTCGGGCCTGATCGGCGGGCTCGGCAGGGCGGGGCTCGAGAGCATCGGCCTGGACAGCGTGAGCGGCACGATCCCCGAGTTCGCGTTCGTCGCCTTCCAGCTCATGTTCGCCATCATCACGGTCGCCCTGATCAGCGGCGCGATCGCCGATCGCGCGAGGTTCGGCGCGTGGGCGCTGTTCGTGGTGCTGTGGGTCTCGATCGTGTACTTCCCGGTCGCCCACTGGGTTTTCTCGTTCGACGATGGCGACGGTGGCTGGATCGGTGACCGGCTCGGTGCCTTGGACTTCGCCGGTGGCACCGCGGTCCACATCAACGCGGGCGCTGCCGCGCTGGCCCTGGTCCTCGTCATCGGCAAGCGGACCGGTTGGCGCAAGGAGCAGATGCGCCCGCACAACCTTCCGTTCGTAGTGCTCGGAGCCGGCCTGCTGTGGTTCGGCTGGTTCGGCTTCAACTCCGGCTCGGCGGTGGCCGCCAACGGCCTCGCCGCAGGGGCGTTCATCAACACTGCCGTCGCCACCGCCGCGGCGGTCCTGGCCTGGCTCGCCGTCGAGGTCGTGCGTGACAAGCATGCGACCACGCTCGGCGGTGCGTCCGGCGCCGTCGCCGGCCTGGTGGCCATCACGCCGGCCTGCGCAGCGGTCAGCCCGCTCGGTGCCATCGCGGTCGGCCTGTTCGCGGGTGCCGCATGCGCGCTGGCGATCGGGCTGAAGTACCGGCTCGGCTACGACGACTCGCTGGACGTCGTCGGCGTCCACCTGGTGGGCGGCATCGTCGGCACCCTGCTGATCGGGTTCTTCGCCACGGCCGCTTTCACCGGCGGCTCCGAGGGCCTGTTCTACGGTGGTGGCCTGGAACAGCTGGGGAAGCAGGCGATCGCGGCCGGAGCTGTGATGGGGTACTCGTTCGTCGTCACCTACATCCTCGGCACCATCGTGCACAGGTTGATCGGCTTCCGCGCAACACCGGACGACGAGGCAACCGGTCTGGACCAGATCGAGCACGCCGAGACCGCGTACGAGCTGGGCACGGCGACCGGCGCACCGTCCGCACGCCTTCGCGCAACCCAGGCGGACACCGAGCCCGTCCCGGCGGAGGAAGGAGTGAACGCATGAAGCTCGTCACCGCGGTCATCAAACCGTTCAAGCTCGACGAGGTGCGCTCGGCGCTGGAGACGTTCGGCGTCCACGGCATGACGGTGAGCGAGGCCAGCGGCTACGGCCGGCAGAAGGGGCACACCGAGGTCTACCGCGGGGCGGAGTACACCGTGGACCTGGTGCCGAAACTCCGCCTGGAAGTCCTCGTCGACGATCCCGACACGGGCGACGTCGTGGACGTGATCACGAAGTCGGCGCAGACGGGCAAGATCGGCGACGGAAAGGTCTGGGTCACGCCGGTCGACGCTGTCGTCCGGGTCCGAACAGGGGAGACGGGAGCCGAGGCTCTCTGAGGCGGTGACGGATCCGGCTGTGTCCGCGCTGGTGGCACCTGCTGCGCTCGCTGGTGCCACCAGCGTGGATGCACGGCCGGACCGCCGCTTCCTCGCTGTGCGTGCCGCGATCGTCGATGACGACACGCTCACCGCAGCCGGGCGGCGGGCCGCGCTCAGCGACCTCTCCGACGCGTGGCTCACCGGGTTGTTCGGTTCGCTGCCTGCTTCGTCGACAGCAGGCATGGCGCTCGTCGCGATCGGCGGCTACGGCCGCCGGGAGATCCTGCCTGGCAGTGACCTGGACGTGCTGCTCCTGCATGGGGACGAGGGCGACGCCGCCGCCGTGGCGGACGGCGTCTTCTACCCGGTCTGGGACGCGGGCATAGCGCTCGACCATTCGGTCCGAACGGTCGCGGATGCTCGCCAGGTGGCGGGAGGCGACCTCGCGGCGGTACTCGGCCTCGTCGACGCCCGCCACGTCGCGGGCGACCGGGCGCTGACCGGTTTGCTGCGCTCCGGCGTGCTCTCCGACTGGCGCCGGAATGCAGCGGCCCGCCTGCCCGAGCTCGCGGCGATGTGCCGCGACCGGGTTGTCCGCGTGGGCGAGCTCGCGCACCTGCTAGAGCCCGACCTCAAGGAGGCGTACGGCGGACTTCGCGACACCGCCGCCCTGCGAGCCGTGGCGGCGTCGTGGGTCGCCGACCGGCCACACGCCGCCGCCGTGTCCGAGGCGCACGAGTGGCTGCTCGTCGTGCGCGACGCGTTGCACCGCACGACCGGCCGTCGGCACGACCGGTTGGTGTTCCAGGACCAGGACTCCGTTGCCGCGCGGCTCGGCCTGCTCGACGCCGACGCGTTGATGCGACGGGTCGCCGAAGCAGGGCACGCGATCGCCTACGCGGCCGACGTCACATGGCGACAGGTCGACCGCACCCTGCGCGGGCGGTCGACCGCTTCACCTCGGCGCGCCGTGGTGCGGCGGCCACTCGCGGACGGAGTCGTCGAGCACGACGGCGAAGCGGTGCTGGCACGTGACGCACGGCCGGAGCTCGATCCGGTCCTTCCGGTCCGCGCGGCCGCGGCCGCTGCGCAGGCCGGCGTGGTCCTCTCACCGGCGACTGTGGAGAGGCTGGCCGCCGAGTGCCCGGAGCCACCAGCGCCGTGGCCCGACGCCGCGCGCGACGCTCTCGTCGCGCTGCTCGGAGCCGGCCGGGATGCGGTCCCCGTCTGGGACTCCCTCGAGGCGGCGGGGCTGATCGTCCGGTGGCTGCCCGAATGGGAATCGGTCCGGTACCGGCCGCAGCGCACGCCCGTGCATCGGCACACCGTGGATCGCCACCTGCTGGAAACCGCGGTGGTGGCGGCGGGGCTGACCAGGCGGGTCTCCCGCCCGGACCTGCTGCTGTTGGCGGGGCTCTTCCACGATCTGGGCAAGGGCCAGCCCGGTGACCACAGCAAGACCGGTGCGACGGTCGCGGCCTCGCTCGCGAGCCGTCTCGGCCTGCCACCGGATGACGCGGCACTGCTGAGCGGGCTCGTCCGCCACCACCTGTTGCTCCCCGAGATGGCCACCCGGCGCGACCTCGACGACCCCGCCACGATCGCCGCGGTCGTGGTCGCGGTGGGATCCATCGAGGTGCTCGACCTGCTCGCCGCGCTGACCGAGGCCGATGCGACCGCGGCCGGGCCACTTGCCTGGTCTCCCATGCGGGCGGCGTTGATCGCGGACCTGGTCGGTCGGGTTCGGTCCACACTCGGGGGTGCGCCGTCACCCAGGCCGCCGTCGCTGGAGCCGTGGCAGGAGCGACTGGCGGCCGATGGCGATCTGGCGGTTCGCGTCGAGTCCGGGGATGCGGACGGTTCGTGCCGCGTGACGGTCGTCATGCCGTTGCGGCCGGACGGGCTCGCCGTCGCCGCCGGAGTGCTTGCGCTGCACCGGCTGGACGTCCGGTCGGCGACGATCCAGTCCATGGGCGGGGCCGCGGTCCAGGTCTGGCATGCGGTCGCCGGCTTCCGCGGCTGCCCCACCGAGGCGACGTTTCGCGCCGACATCATCCGGGCGTTGGCCGGCCAACTCCACCTCGCCGGCGCGCTGGCGAGGCGAGGGCACGAGCAGCGGCTACGGATGGCCGGGCCCGCCGAGCCGCGCGTGGAGGTGCTCGGCGGAGCGTCGGCGGATGCGACGGTGCTGGAGGTTCGCGCGCACGACGAGCCCGGCTTGCTGCACCGGCTGGTCGCTGCGATTGGCTCGAGCGACGCGATCGTGCGCTCCGCTGTCGTCGGCACGCTCGGCGCCGAGGCGGTCGACGTCTTCTACCTCGTCGACGCGGCGGGTGACCCGTTATCCGAGGAGGCCCTCGAGAGCGTGGTCGGTGCGGTGTCGCATGCCCTGGTGCGGGTGCTCTAGGAGCATCCGCACCATGGCTGTGGGAGGTGGCTGAAAGTCAGGATGTGCACACGGCGGCGTCGGACCCACCACCGCCCTGCACGTTTCCACCCATGGTGAGCGGGATGACTCCCGAGATCGGACCGCCTTCGGCCGCCGACGCGGGGGTCTCGTTGGTCTGGTTCGCGCCGGCATTCGCCGGTGCCGGAGTGCAGTTCAATGGCGTGACGCCGTGCACGTGCGCGGAGGCCGAGGCGGCCGGGACGACGACGAGGGCGGCGGCGAACGCAGCACCGGCGACGAAGCGAACGACGAACATGACTCCTCCTGAGTACAGCATCCAGGCCGCGTATGGGTGCGGCCGCGGTGCGAGGATTCACACCGTCACGGGCAAGCACGGCCAGCGCACGGAGTTGGTTCAGGACTGCCCGATAGTCCCCATGAACGGGGTCGTTGGGCCCTGCCATCGATCGACCCCGACGGCCCAGGCTGATCACAGAGCGAGGAGGCTGACATGCTCACACTCGAGAGCCGCAACGAAGAGCTGCGACGCCAGGCCATCGAGCGCATCAAGAAGCGCTCGGAGTTCTGGTCCCACCTGGCGGCATACGTGCTCTTCAACGGGCTGATCATCACCATCTGGTTCGCCGTCGCCGACGGTGGGTTTTTCTGGCCGCTGTTCCCGCTGGCCGGATGGGGCATCGGGCTGTTCTTCCACGGCATGGACGTCTTCCGACGCCCCGTGTCCGAGGAGCAGATTCGACGCGAGATGAACCGCCTGCCCTGACTCGTTGGCACCTCAGGTCAGCTGACGAAGATGTCCTCCGGCAAGAACGCCGACACCAGCATGTTCGGGACGTCGACGAGCTGGCTGATCTTGACGTCGACCGCGACACTGCAGATGGCATAGCTCTGCTGGCGGGTCCACCCACGCTCGACGAGGTGGTCGATCATGTTGAGCAGTGCGTTGCGGGCAGCGAGCGTGGCGTCTTCGGAGCGATTCTCTCCGTCTTTGGTCACCGAGATCCCCGTGGTCGCGTAGAACCTGCGCGGTGCTGCGTACTCGGCCGGCAGGTAGTAGTCCTGGCGGCTGAAGCGCAGGTCGCGGATGCCCTTTGCGGCCGCCTCACCCTTGTGCAGCGTGAAGCGCACCCGCAACGTCGCTCGCATCTCGATGGCGGTGCCACAGGTCTCGCAGTCACCCTGGGCAAAATGTGCATCCCCGGCCGAGAACAGCCCGCCGGGTGCGTCCACGGCGATGAACAGTCGAGCTCCGGTGCCGAGCTGTTTGATGTCGACGTTGCCGGCCTGTTCGCGCGGCGGGATCGTGCGCAGCGCCACCGCAGCGATGCTCGGATCGCCGGGCACCGCAGACGCGGTCGACGGCGGCAGCACGAAGCCACCGCGATCGAGCAGCGCCTGTTCTCGCTGCGTAGTGGCAGCGAGCAGATCGTGCCCGGGGGTCAGACCGATGGTGCCCATGAAGGGCGAGCCCGGGATGCGGACGCCGGGCAGGTCGGCCGAGGTCGCCCAGCCGTCGGCGATGTCCCAGTTGACCTTGAACGGCTCGGGGAACATGTCGCGGAGGAAGCCGAAGCCCGGCACCTGCACCGTGTAGCCGTACCGGTCAGGCTCGACGCCGAGGATCTCCACCTCGAGCAGGTCGCCGGGCTCGGCTCCCTGCACGTGGACCGGCCCGGTGAGCGGGTGCACGACGTCGAGGTCGGGTGCGGCCACCGTGTCGAGCGTGGCATCGGGGCCCATCTGCCCGTCGAAGGCGTCCCGCGTCTCCAGGACGACCTCGTCTCCCGGCTGACAGCGCACGATCGGCGGTATGTCCGGGTGCCAGCGGTTGTGGCCGGTGGCCGGCTCGTCCAAGAGCGTCTTGTTTCGGTCGATCCGGATTTCGTGGACGGCCATGGCGCCTCCTTCGCGCCGATGCGGTGCGCACCGACGGGGCCCATTCCGCCGGACTCATCGGCTCTGGCGGGATCGTGGAAGGCGCGATCAAACTAGCACCAAGGAGGTCGTGCCTTGCTCCCTGTGGGCCCGACCAGCGCACCCCGCGCTGCGAGGATGGCGCGCATGACCGACGTTCGTACGGCCCACACCAGCGACCTGGACGCGGCCACTCTCGAAGCGGCGCGAGCCCTGCTCTACGACGTGTTCGACGACATGACCGACCAGGACTGGGAGCACGCCCTTGGCGGTGTCCATGCACTGGCACGGGAAGGTGCGGAACTGGTCGGGCACGCATCCGTGATCCAGCGGCGTCTATTGCACGGCGGACGAGCACTGCGCACGGGATACGTGGAAGGTGTCGGTGTGCGCGCGGACCGGCGTGGTCATGGTCACGGTGGAGCCATGATGGACGCGCTGGAGCGGGTGGTGCGCAACGCGTATGACCTGGGTGCGCTCGGTGCTACCGACGAGGGCGCCCGCTTCTACGCCGCTCGCGGTTGGAGGCTGTGGCAGGGCCCCTCCCGAGCGCTCACGCCGACCGGCATCCAACGCACTGAAGAGGACGACGGCGGCATCTACGTTCTGCCGGTGACCGTCTCTCCCGACGTCACGGGCGAACTCACCTGCGACTGGCGCGACGGTGACCTCTGGTGACCCTGCGCCCGGGCAGCGCGGTGTCGGGCTGGAGGGTGACGTTCGGCATGGCCTGTAGCTGGATGTAGCCACC
>DAIUDS010000071.1:0-3778 GCA_036845485.1 Jiangellaceae bacterium | reverse complement strand
CGTTGCCGATTGGCGGCAGAATCGGTCGTTCACACGACTGTGCCGCTGGGGCCCTGCGCCCGCGGCGTCCACATCGAGAAGAGGCGAGGCGTATGGGCAAGGTCGGCGCACAGATCACCATGTCGCTGGACGGGTATGTCGCCGGTCCGAACGATGGTCCGGGAAGTGGCCTGGGGGAGGGCGGGGAGCGCCTGCACTACTGGGTGTTCGGGGGTCCGTGGTCGTACGAGGAGCCGCCGACTGGCGAGGCGACCGGGGTGGACAAGGAGCTGTTGGACGAGTCCCAGCGGATCGGCGCGGTGATCGGCGGCCGCTGGACGTATGAGGCGGCCGAGGCGTGGGGCGGCACGAATCCGTGGGGAAAGCCGTTCTTCATCCTGACCCACCGGCCCGAGGACGAGCCGGACGGGGCGGGGTTCCGGTTCGTTAACGGACTGGACCAGGCGTTGGCGTCGGCCAGGGAGGCCGCGGAGCCGAAGGACGTCGGCATCATGGGCGGCGCCGACGTGATCCGCCAGGCGCTAAGTGCCGGTCATCTGGACGAGCTGGTCGTGTCGGTCGCGCCGGTGGTCTTGGGGTCGGGCAAGCGGCTGTTCGAGGGGTTCGACAAGGACGTCGAGCTCGAGCAGGTCGGCGTCGTGCAGTCCCCGTGGGTGACGCACCTGCGGTACCGCGTACTGCCCGCATAGTCATGGGCTACGACCACGAGTTGGCCGACCGTATCCGCGAGCTGGTTGCCGGTGAGGAAGGCCTCGCCGAGCAGCGGATGTTCGGCGGGCTGGCATTTCTGATCAACGGCAACATGTCGGTTGCGGCCAGCGGGCGGGGCGGCCTGCTGGTGCGGGTCGACCCCGATGAGACCGACTCGCTGGTCGACGGCGAGCACGTGACACCCATGGTCATGCGCGGACGAGAGATGCGCGGATGGCTATACGTGGGTGCCGCGGCCGTGCGTGATGTCAGCCAGCTCGAGGAGTGGGTGAGTCGAGGTGTCGCCTATGCGCGTTCGTTGCCCACGAAGAGCAAGCGCCGGCGCCGCGGAACCACCGCCTCCGGATGACCCGAACCCAATCCGCTCGACAAACGTTGAAGGCACCGCCTGCGAACCCCTGCTCTGCGCCTCACGACCTCTACCGGCTTCATCGGCTTAGCCGTGATCCTCTACCAGCCGGGCTCGCCCGGTCTGCCTCGTTCCGGGCTGGCGCAGGTAAAGCTACTTGCTACAGCGGACGGTCGCGTTGCGGGTCGGTCAGGGACCCACGTCCGGCCCCGGTAGGGGCAACGGTTCGACGACCGCACCCTCGCCCGGAAGGCCGGTCTCCCTGATCTGGAAATGGTTCGCGCCGGAAGGCCATTCGCGGAAGCGCCGAAACGCCATCGGGACGCCTCGGGCGACGGGCAGGTCGGGGCTGTCCATGAGTTGCATGTGCAGATGCGGCTGGGTCGAGTTGCCAGAGTTGCCACAGGCCGCGACCTGCTGCCCCGCCCTCACCTCCTCGCCGGCGGCGACGCGAATGGAGCCGGCCTGCAGATGCGCAAGAGCGACGAATGCGCCGCTGTCGCGCAGCGCAATGATCAGATGGTTGCCGGCGATCGCCGCCACTCCGTGCCGGACCCGCGCCGGCTGGCCCAACGCATATGGCACCAAGGTCAGCTGCGACCGCCGCGCCGCGTGATCGATTTCGCCATCGTGCACCTGGACAACAGCGCCGTCGGCGGGTGCCAGGATCGGCCGGCCGTAGGCGAAGAACCGTTCCGCAGGTTCGGTGGCGAGAAAAGTCCGCCAGTCACGACGGTCCGCGGCCCGGCGGCGACCGTCCACACCGATGAAGTCGATGGCATAACGCTCACCCAACAGGTCGGTCCCGTGACTGGGGACCCGCCGGGCCGGACTGTTCCTCGCCAGCCACAGCCCCGCGAACGGCAACGAGATCACGATCTCCCGGATCAGCGAACTCCGCGAAGGCAGCCCCTGGGTCATGGACAAAGCCTAGTAAGAGCCCTCGCGCCAGGTTGGACCAGGCCGCCCGGGCCGATCTGCTGTGGACGGGCGGTGAATGTGTCGGAGCCTGCCACGTACGTATGTTCGAACAGAACAACCCGGGCGGTCGCCTGTGCTGTGGCAGCGGTGGCTCCGAAGACGGAATTGGGCCGGTGCGATCGCCGTTGCGCACCGTGACGACGACCCTTGAAGGAGCCCTCGTGGCCAAGCCACCGATCCCAGCCAACCTGATCGAGGTGCTGAAGAGGCCGAACCCGGCGGTCATGGGCACGGTGCGTGCCGACGGCACGCCGGTCACGGTCGCGACCTGGTACCTGTGGGATGGCGGTCGCATCCTGATCAACATGGACGCCGGGCGGAAGCGTCTCCAGCACATTCGCGCGAACCCGCGGGTCTCGCTGACCGTGTTGGACGGTGAGGCGTGGTACCGGCACGTGAGTGTGCAGGGAACCGCGACGCTCGGGCCTGACGAGGGCATGACCGACGTCGACCGGATCGCACGGCACTACACCGGCAAGCCGTACGTCAATCGTCGGCGCCCACGGATCAGCGCGTGGCTCGAGATCGACGCGTACCACGCCTGGGGCTTTCGTTCAGCCGCCGCATGACCGCGCCACCCGTCCCCGCGTCAATGGCCGCGGAAGGCCTCCTCCAGCCACCAGGAGCCCCGTGGCGCGGCGACCTTGGCGTCCACGAGCATTGCCCGGTCGCGCGGGCCGTCAAGCCACTGGCGCACCGCGTCGAGATCCGCCGGCCCGCGGACGGTGGCCGAGTCCAGCCCGTAGCCGGCCCCGATCGCGGCGATGTCGGTGTCCGGGAACGTCACCGTGTCGAGCGGCTGGCCGTCGGTGAAGTGGTGTACCTCCGCGCCGTAGGCCGAGTCGTCGTAGACGACGATCAGCATGGGCAGACCGAGGCGCCGCACCGTGTCGAGCTCGGCTGCGGCCATCAGCGCCCCGCCGTCGCCGAGTGCGGCGACCGGCAACCGGTTAGGTTGCGCGAGCGCCGCGCCGATCGCCGTCGTCAGGCCGAGGCCGATCGACTGGAACGCCTGCGTGAAGCAGAAGCCGAACTCGTCGGGCACTGAGAGGAACATGCTCGGGAAGCCCATGAAGTTGCCCGAGTCGACGGCCACGACGCGCTCGAGCGGCAGCATGTCGTCCAGCGCGATCGTCAGTGTCCGCGGGTCGATCGTGTCGTCCCCGCCCCAGTCGTCGTAAGGGACCTCGCGCCACCGCAACTCGCGGGTGATGCGCGATTGAAGAGCGTCGTCGCGGTACCCGGGCCCGCCGCGATCACTCAATGCGTCGCCAACGGCTGCAGCCGTGGCGGCGCTGTCGCCCACGACTCCCAGCTGGATCGGGCGGTGCTTGCCCAGGGCGTCGGGGTCGACGTCCACCTGGGCCACGCGCGCATCCGGGCCGATCAAGCGGCCGTGGCGTGTCGTCCACATGTTCAAAGCACAGCCGAAGCCCACGATCACGTCGGCGTCGGCGATGAGGGAGGTCGCCAGCGGCGAGGCGAACCCGCCGGAGACGTCGAGTGACCACGGGCTGCCGTTGAACAAGCCGCGCGCGACGGCCGACGTGGCCACGAGGGCACCGCACGCCTCTGCCAGGGCGAGCAGCTCTTCGCGGGCGTGCCGCGCGCCCCGGCCGGCGATGAGCACCGGGCGCAGGCTACCGCGAAGGAGGCCGGCGAGATCGCCGACGTCCTCGGGCGACGGCTCGATCGCGGAACGAGTGTCGGACGGATGGGCAGCGACGGACGACGCCC
>DAIUDS010000070.1:0-11252 GCA_036845485.1 Jiangellaceae bacterium | reverse complement strand
GCTGCGCCGGTACGGCTTGGCTTCGACAGAACGCACCTGGAACGCCGCACCGTCAAGCGCGGAAGCGAGCGCCCGGGCCCGTTCCTCGTCCAGGACGACGACGCCGGAGGACCGCTCTCTGAGCGCTCCGCGCGAGTCGAAGTCACGCCCGGCAGCGACCCGGTATCCGTCGACCGTGGCCAGGCGCGCCTCGAACGCGTGCGGATCGTCGGAGGTGCCGGTGTCGAGCGCCGCACTGAGATCCCAGTACTGCGCTACGCGGAAGGCCATCCGCTCACGCTCGCGGTCGACGACCAGCCGGGTGGCGACGCTCTGCACGCGGCCCGCTGACAGGCCCTGCATGACCTTGCGCCACAGGACCGGCGAGACCTCGTATCCGTAGAGGCGGTCGACGATGCGGCGGGTCTCCTGCGCGTCGACGAGGTCCTCGTCGATCTCGCGCGGGCTCTGGACGGCAGACTGGATCGCGTCCCGGGTGATCTCGTGGAAGACCATGCGCCGCACCGGCACCTTGGGACGCAGCTCCTCGCGCAGGTGCCAGGCGATCGCCTCGCCCTCACGGTCCTCGTCGGTAGCGAGCAGCAGCTCGTCGGCGTCCTTCAATGCCGCCTTGAGCTTTCGCACCTGGTCCTTGGCCCGCCCCGCCGGCACGATGTACAGGGGCTCGAATCCGCCCTCGACGTCGACACCGATCGGGTCGCCGAACCGCTCCCGCTTCGCGGGCGGCACGTCGGTCTTCTTCGAGGGCAGGTCCCGGATGTGCCCGAACGAGGACTCGACGACGTACCCGCGGCCGAGATAGCCGGCGATCGTCTTCGCCTTGGCGGGCGACTCGACGATGACCAGACGACGCGGGACGTCATTGCTCGTACGGGCCAACGGGGTTGCTCCTTCGTGATGTTCCGACGGCGAGTGTGCGGTGAGCACCGTAGCCGCTGTCAACTCGTAAGCCGCTGTCAACTCGTACGGGACAACGCACGGTATACGACGTCTCTTCCGGCTCTGACCACCGAGACAATCACAAAGGCTTCTTTGCAAAGCTCTCTTTGCGGTCTAAGCTGGCTCACATGCCGCTGAACAGGAAGCAGGTAGAAGACCTCGAGACGCTCCGTGCGTTCGTCCATCCGCTGCGGAACCGGCTGCTGGGTGCACTACGCATCGACGGCCCGGCGACGGCCTCCGAGCTCGCGCGCCGGTTCGGCGAGTCGAGCGGTGCCACTTCGTACCACCTGCGCCAGCTCGCGCGATATGGCTTCGTTGAGGACGACGGCGAGCAGCCGTCACGGCGGGAACGCCGTTGGCGAGCATCACACGAGCTCACCTCGTGGGACACCGCGGACTTCGTCGGAGAGCCGGCCGGGCGTTCGGCGCTTCGGGTGTTGGCCAGGCAGCGCGTCGGCTGGATCGTCGATCAACTCCAGCGGTGGTACGCCGAACAAAAGGACTGGCCGCGGTCCTGGATCTCGGCCGCGCAGGACTCCGATCTGGTGCTGCGCCTGCGTCCGGAGGATCTCGCGGCGCTCGGCGGGCAGATGTGGGAGCTGGTCTCGCGGTACGCCGACCAGCAGCGCTCCCCTGACGACCCGGAGGCGGAGCGGGTCGTCGTCTACCTGCACGCGTTCCCGACCAAGAACGTCGTGCTGTGAGAACACGGAGCATGCGGTGAGCGGTACCGAGTTGGTCCGGGTACGCCGCCATTTCCTGGTCCTCGCCGGGTTGCGGTGGTTCCCCGTCGGGCTCGTCATTCCCGTGTTGGTGCTTCTGTTGCGCGCCCGCGACCTGGACCTCACGACCATCGCCGTGCTGATGTCCGCCTACAGCATCACCACCGCGCTGTGCGAACTGCCCACCGGTGGGCTGGCCGACGTCAT
Organism: Jiangellaceae bacterium; assembly: GCA_036845485.1. Classification (GTDB taxonomy): domain Bacteria; phylum Actinomycetota; class Actinomycetes; order Jiangellales; family Jiangellaceae; genus DAIUDS01. The sequence goes on along the minus strand of DAIUDS010000070.1, from coordinate 9,381 downwards.
CGGCCGCCGCCCGGTTTTGGTGGCGGCATCGCTCCTGTTCGCCGGGCAGAGCGCGCTGCTGGGACTAGGCCAGAGCCTTCCGGTGCTAGCACTCGGGGCGGTAGTCGGCGGGGTCGGGCGGGCGCTCGACAGCGGCCCTCTGCACGCGTGGTACGTCGACGCCGTCCACGCCGTGGACCCTGACACGGATCTCAAGCCGGGCCTGGCTCGGGCCGAGGCGGTCGAGGCGGGAGCGCTGGCGATCGGAGCTCTCGCCGGCGGAGCTGTGGTGACGGTCGTGCCCCTTGACCCGAGCGGAGCCGCCGTGATCAGCCTGTCGGTGCCGTTACTCGCGAGCACAGGCCTCTGCCTCGTGCACACGATCGCGCTCCTGTGCTGGGTCCACGAGCCCGCCCGCCGCAGGCGACCTTCTTTGCGCAGCGTCCTCACCGACGTGCCGTGGACCATCCGCACCGGCGTAGCCCTGGTTGCACGGCCGGGTGCCTTGCGCCGGGTAGTCGTCCTCACCGTGTGCCTGGGCGTGACGCTTGGCAGCGTCGAACTCATCGCACCTGTCTCGTTCGCCCACCTGCTCGGCGGCGAGGACGCTGCGGCCGGGCCGTTCTCCGTCCTGGTCACGCTGGCCTTCTTCGGCACAGCGGCCGGCTCGTCGCTCGCTCCGGGCATCGCGCGGCTTGTGCACTCGTCCGCACGAGGGATCATGGCGGCGCGGCTGTGCGCTGGCGTCGCAGTGGTCGGGCTCGCGGCACCGTCGATCGCCGTCGCAGCCGGCGCATACGTCGTGCTCTACCTGTTTCTCGGCGTCAGCGGGCCGCTGTCTGCGGACATCACGCACCGGTCGGTCGGCGCCGAGCATCGCGCGACGATCCTGTCGGTCCAGTCCCTGACTCTTCAGTTGTCCGGCGTGACTGCCGCGCTCACCCTCGGGCCGCTGGCTCAACACGTGTCGTTCCTGACGGCCTACGTGATCGTCGGCGCTGTGCTCGTGCTCGGGGCGTCGGCCTGCATACGCATGCCGGCGCCAGCGCCGCATGGCGACCGCCCGCTCGTCACAAGCTGGTGAGCCACATCCACATCATGACGCCCACCCTGCCCAGCTGGGCCGGGTCGACGACGCTGGGCACGTCACCGGCCGAGTGGTACCCCGGGTAGGGAACGCTTCCGACCCGTGCCGACGGGATGCCGGCCTTCTCGAACGACCAGTGATCGCTCGCGCCGTTGTCCTGTGAGCGCTCGGAGGGGACTCCGGCCTGGTCGGACGCCGCCGACAGGGCGTCCATGACCTGCGTTGTCCCGGTGCCTCCGGTTGCGAGAGGCACGCTCGCCGCCGCCACTCCCACCCGGTCGAGCGAGACCATCGCGACCACCGCTGACCGCTGTGCGGCCGGAAGCTCGCGGACGAACGCCTGCGAGCCGAAATGGTGCATCGAGTCGCCACGGCCGCGGGGCTCCTCGGCGCCGAAAGCGATGAAGCGCACCGGAAGCCCGGGCGGCTCCGCGGCCGCCATCCTGGCCAGGTCGAGCATCACCCCGATTCCCGAGGCATTGTCTTCGGCGCCGGGGGCCGCCGCGACAGTGTCGAGGTGCGCACCGATGACGACGTGCGGCGCGGCCGCGGCGAAGCCGGGCGGATCCGCGATCACGTTCTGCGACGTCCCCGACCCGACCGGAACTCCCCACGAATCACCCGCCGGCACGGCCACGTCGGTTTGGACCACGGTGTAGCCAAGTGCCTCGAACCGCGCCTGCACATAGGCCGCGGCCTCGTCGAACGCAGCCGACGCAGCCTCGCGTGGTCCTATCTGGCCGGCCAGGTGCTGGACGACCGCGTACGCCGCCGAGGCGTCGAAGGCCACGGGAGTCGGCCTTGGCATCGGGGACGGGGTGGGTGTCGCCGTTGGCGTGGGCCGCCGGCTCGGAGGCTCCGTCGCTGGCGGCGACGCGGAGGCGCTCGGCTCATCGTCACTGCATGCGCCGACCAGGGCCGCACCGGTCACGGCCCCGATCATGCCGAGGGCCTGCCGGCGCCCGAGCCGCCTGGGCTGCTCAGCGTCACCGGTCGGGTCGGCCATCGCGACCTCCGTCAGGTGTGCACGCTTGACCGCATCGTATGGTTCAGGCCTCCTCGGTCGGCTGGCCGGACGCCCTGCCCATGGGCCCGATGCGCCCGAACGGACGGCTACGCGGTGAGCCGCGCGGGTTCGCTCTGCGAATCGCCGGAGTCGATGGCGACCGTCCGCCGCTTCGACACCCACACGGCTCCGACGATGATCAGGGCTGCCACCCCGGCGATCGTGATCCGCAGGCCGTCGTTGGCGTCCTCGCCCACGGACATCGCCACGATGGACGGGGCCACTAGAACCGACACGAGGTTCATGACCTTGATCAGCGGGTTGATCGCCGGCCCGGCGGTGTCCTTGAACGGGTCTCCGACCGTGTCTCCGATGATCGTCGCCTCGTGGGCGGGGGAACCCTTCCCGCCGTGGTGGCCGTCCTCGACCAGCTTCTTCGCGTTGTCCCAGGCGCCACCGGAGTTCGCGAGGTACACCGCCATCAGCGTGCCGGTCGCGATCGCGCCGGCCAGATAGCCGGCGAGTGGTCCGACGCCCAGCCCGAAGCCCACCGCGATCGGCGCGAGCGCCGCGAGCAGACCCGGCGTCGCCAGCTCTCGCAGCGAGTCGCGGGTGACGATGTCGACGACCTTGCCGTACTCGGGCTTGGTCGTTCCCTCCATGATCCCGGGGATCTCGCGGAACTGGCGGCGCACCTCGAAGACGACCGCGCCGGCCGCTCGTCCGACGGCATTGATCGCCAGGCCGGAGAAGAGAAACACCACGGCCGCGCCGAGCAGTACCCCGACGAGGACGTTCGGCGAGTCGACCAGTCGCAGGAACGCCGTACCGGCGTCGTCCAGCGAGGTGCCGGCTTCCGCGAGGGCGGTGCGTACCGCTTCGTTGTACGAACCGAAGAGTGCCGACGCCGCGAGAACGGCGGTCGCGATCGCGATGCCCTTGGTGATCGCCTTTGTGGTGTTGCCGACCGCGTCGAGCTCGGTCAGGATCTGCGAGCCCTCGCCGTGCACGTCGCCGGACATCTCGGCGATGCCCTGCGCGTTGTCGCTGACCGGCCCGAAGGTGTCCATTGCGACGATCACGCCGACCGTGGTCAGCAGACCGGTGCCGGCCAGGGCCACGAGGAACAACGACAGCACGATCGAGCCGCCACCCAGGAGGAACACCCCGTAGACGGCAGCTCCGATGATCAGCGCCGTGTAGACCGCGGACTCGAGGCCGATCGCGATACCGGCGAGGATCACGGTCGCCGGCCCGGTCAGCGACGTCCGGCCGATGTCGCGGACCGGGCGCCTTGTGGTGCCGGTGAAGTAGCCGGTCAGCCAGAGGATGACACCCGCCAACACGATGCCGACGAAGACAGCCAGCGCGGCGAGCGAGCGAGGGTCGCCGTCGTGGTCGATGCCCCCGTCGAGCTCGAGGAACGAGCTGGGGAGATAGGCGTACGCGGCCAGCGCGCAGAGGACGGCGGACACCGCCGCGGACGCGTAGAAGCTCCGGTTGATCGTGCGGAGGCCGTTCTCACCCGGACGCGGCCGGGTGAGGAAGATGCCCATGACCGCGGTCAGCGCGCCGATCGCGGGTACGACCAGGGGGAACACCAGGCCCTCGGAGCCGAACGCCGCACTGCCCAGGATGAGTGCGGCCACGAGCATCACGGCATAGGACTCGAAGAGGTCCGCGGCCATGCCCGCGCAGTCACCGACGTTGTCACCGACGTTGTCGGCGATGGTGGCTGCGTTCCGCGGGTCGTCCTCGGGGATGCCTGCCTCGACCTTGCCGACCAGGTCGGCGCCGACGTCGGCCGCCTTCGTGAAGATGCCGCCGCCGACCCGCATGAACATGGCCAGCAGGGCGGCGCCGAAGCCGAACCCCTCGAGCACGGACGGTGCATCGCCCTTGTAGATCAACACCACCGTCGCAGCGCCGAGGAGACCGAGTCCCACCGTCGCCATGCCGACGGCACCCCCGGTCCGGAACGCCACCCGCATGGCCGGGTCACGCCCCTCGTCACGCGCGGCCGCAGCCACCCGGACGTTCGCGCGCACCGCAAGCCACATGCCGAAGTAGCCGATCGAAGCGGAGAAGACCGCGCCGACGATGAAGAACAGCGATCGCCCGAACCGCACTTCGGGATCACCGGGCAGAAGGAACAACAGCCCGAACACCAGCACGATGAAGACGGCGAGGGTCCTGAACTGCCGGTTCAGATAGGCAGCGGCGCCCTCCTGGACGGCCAGCGCGATCGTCTTCATCTTCTCGGTGCCCTCGCTCGCGGCGAGCACCTCCCGGCGGAACAGCGCCGCCATGACGAGCGCCGCCACCGCGACAAGCGCGACGACGACGACGTAGGAGAGGTTGCTGCCGGAGAGCGAGATGGCCGACCCGCCCTCTTGAGCCCGGATGAGCCCGGTCATTCGTCCTCCTTGACGTGGCCCGAGGTCTGGGCCGGGGTCCCAATGACCCGTACCCGCACGCGGGGTGCGCGGCGGGTTCGGGACCGTGGTTGTCGATCCGGGGCCGAACCACCTGCTGGTGATCGGCCGACTGGGGCCGGAGTCTACGCAGGGCGGGCCAACGTTATGTCACTGGCCACCGACCACAGGCTCCGCTGCTTCGCGCCAGTCGGCGCCGACAGCGACTGCCCCCGAACCGCCCCCGAACCGCCCCTGGGTTCAGACCGGGCCGGCCGGTGGCCAGCCCAACACCAACTGAACGCCCTTCTCGGACGTCGTCACCTCCAGGCGCGGGGCAAGCTCGGCCAGCACGGCGAGGGCGGCGCCGACCGGGAGCTCGGCAGTGTCAGGAGTGGGCAGGATCGCGTCGGTCAGGATCTTGAGCGCCACCGCGCCCGTGGCGCTCTCCAGCGGTGCCGTGGCCCGGACGTCGACCGCGAATCCCGCGCCGTCCTCGAAGCGGAGGACCACCGGGTCGTCGGGCCGTTCCTGCCGCTGCAGCGACACGACGAGCCCGCATGCCTCGCTGACGGCGAGGCGCACCTCGTCGAGCACGTCATCGGGGATCCTCGAACGCCGTGCCAACGCGACGGCGATCTGGCGAGCGGTCCGGACATGCGCCGGCCGGGCGACGAAGCTGAGCTCGACGAGGGACACGGTCGGAACGGCTCAGTTGTCGGACGCCACCGCCGCGGCGACGGAGTCGTGGATCGGAAACACCTTGGTCAGCCCGGTGATGCGGAAGATCTTGAGGATCCGCTCCTGGGTGCACACCAGGTTCATCGAGCCGTCGTGCTGCTTGACCCGCTTGAGACCTCCGACCAGTACGCCGAGGCCCGTCGAGTCGAGGAACTCCACACCCTGCATGTCGACCACGATGTCGTGCCGACCGGAGTCGACCAGCTCGGCGAGCTGCTCGCGCAACTTCGGCGCCGTATAGACGTCGATCTCGCCGGTGACCTCGATGACGGTCCGACCGCGCTCTGGGCGCGTCGTCAAGGACAGGTCCACTCGGGCCTCCCGACACGTAGGTGGGCTCATGGCATTCAATCACGGGTTCGGCGGTCGGTCTCTACCTCTCCGCATCCCTTGATCCCGCTTCGCACCGTTCCGGCCCATCCGGGGGTTTGCGAGACTTTCCGAGTGTCCCCGCCCGGTGACCTTCTCGCGACGCTCACCGCCGCACCCGGCCGAGCCGACCGGGTCAGACACGTCGAGGTCGTTCCGGCGCGTGCAGGACGGCCGGTCGACTGGCCGGACTGGGTGGACACAGAGCTTCGCGCCCGCTTCGCGGCGGTCGGCATCGCCGCTCCGTGGTCGCATCAGGTCGAGGCCGCTGCACACGCGTGGGCAGGGCGCTCCGTCGTCGTCGCCACCGGGACGGCGTCCGGCAAGTCGTTGGCCTACTTGCTTCCCGCGTTGACTGCCGCCCGGCAGGGCGCGGCCCGGACCCTGTACCTGTCGCCGACGAAGGCGTTGGCCGCCGACCAGCTCCGGGCCCTCGAGGCGCTCGCCGTGCCCGAGGTCATCGCCTCGACGTACGACGGCGACACCCCGATCGAAGCGCGCGATGTCGCGCGGGCTCATGCCAGCTACCTGTTGTCCAATCCGGACATGTTGCACCGTTCGATCCTGCCCGGACATCACCGTTGGGCCGCCTTCCTGCGTGCGTTGCGTTTCGTCGTCATCGACGAGTGCCACGGTTATCGCGGAGTGTTCGGGTCGCACGTCGCGCAGGTGCTCCGACGTCTTCGCCGGATATGCGCGACGTACGGCTCGGAACCCGTCTTCATCCTCGCCTCGGCGACGACCGCGACGCCGGAGATCAGTGGCAGCCGGCTGGTCGGCACCTCGGTCGTCGCCGTGACCAACGACCAGTCGCCGCGCGGGGAGACGGCCTTCGCCTTGTGGGAGCCTCCGCTCCTGGGTGGCCGCCGCTCCGCGACTCGAGCCGCCGATGGCGGCGAACTGGTCGGCCGCGGTGAGCACGGTGCTCCGTTGCGGAAGAGCACGCTTGCCGAAACGGCTGACCTGCTCAGCGACCTGGTCGCCGCCGGCGCCCGGACCGTTGCCTTCGTCCGATCCCGGCGGGCCGCCGAGACGGTCGCGACCCTGACCCGGTCCGCGTTGGGCCCGGTCGAACCGTCGCTGGCGGATCAGGTTGCGGCCTACCGGGCCGGATACCTGCCGCACGAACGCCGCGCCCTGGAGGCGAAGCTCCAATCCGGAACGCTGCGCGGGGTGGCCGCCACGAACGCCCTCGAACTCGGTGTCGACGTGGCCCATCTCGACGCCGTGCTCATGGCCGGATGGCCCGGCACCCGCGCCTCGTTGTGGCAACAGGCAGGCAGGGCGGGCCGGGCGGGGCAGGGCGCGCTCGCCGTCCTGGTTGCGCGCGATGACCCGCTGGACACCTATATCGTCAACAATCCGGACGCGATCTTCGGTCGCCCGGTCGAGGCGACCGTCCTCGACCCGGACAACCCCTACGTCCTCGCGCCGCATCTGTGTGCGGCGGCGGCGGAGGCACCCCTGACTCAGGACGACGTCGCACTGTTCGGGCCGTCGTCTCCTCAGGTGCTCGTTTCTCTGACCGAGCGCCGGCTGCTTCGTCGGCGCGAGTCGGGGTGGTATTGGACCCGGCACGACCGCGCGGCGGACCTGGTCGATCTTCGCGGAACCGGGGGATCCCTGATCCGCCTGGTCGAGGGTGCGACAGGCCGGCTGCTCGGCACGGTCGACCCGGCCCGAGCGCACGCGACCGTGCACGCCGGCGCCGTCTACGTCCATCAGGGCGAGACCTATGTGGTCGAGACGCTCGATCTCGACGAGGGCGTTGCCGTCGTCCGGCCCGAACAACCCGACCACACGACCACCGCGCGGGACGTCACCACCCTGCGGGTGCTCGACGAGGACCGTTCCGTCATGTGGGGCGAGGCCCGGCTGGTGTTCGGCAGTGTCGAGGTGACAAGCCGGGTGGTCTCGTATCTCAAGCGCCGGTTCGGCACGGGCGAGATCCTCGGCGAGGATCCGCTGGACCTTCCGGCGCGCCTGCTGCGAACCCGGGCGGTGTGGTGGACCCTTCCGGACTGGCGGTTGCGAGACGCCGGCATCGCGGAGGAGGAGGCGCCGGGTGCCGCTCATGCGGCCGAGCACGCCGCCATCGGGATGCTGCCCCTGGTGGCCACATGCGACCGTTGGGACGTCGGCGGGATGTCGACGGCGCGGCACCCGGACACGGAACTGCTGACCATATTCGTCCACGACGGCCACCCGGGCGGTGCCGGCTTCGCCGAACGTGGATACGAGGCGGCTCCATCGTGGTTACGCGCTACACGGGAGGCGATTGCGGCTTGTCCGTGCGATGAGGGATGCCCGTCATGCGTACAGTCGCCGAAATGCGGGAATGGTAACCATCCCCTGGACAAGATCGGAGCGGTGCGGCTCCTGGACGCGGTGCTGGCCTGTGCGCCCGCCGAACCGGTCGGCCGATGAAGCGTGTGCGGAGGAGACCGCCATGACCGTGATCGCCCTCGTTCTTCTCGCCCTTGTGATCTTCGCCGTCGTCGCCGCTGTGACGGCCGATGCCGGCACCGTGAGCATCGACATCTTTGACAGGAACATCGACACCACCGTCACCGAGATCTTCCTGGCCGGAGTCCTCACCGGCCTGGTCGCCCTGGCCGCCATCGTGCTCCTGCGGGTCGCGATGCGCAGATCCTGGCTGCGCCGCAAGGAGGTTCGCGAGCTGCGCCAGCGGGCCCAGCGAGCGCCCGCCCACGACACGGCCGCCGAGAGCCGAATCGTCGACCCGGACGACGACGACGCGTACATCCGGCGCAACCGATCCGAGCCGGAAACCGCGGTCACGGATCAGGGAGAACTGTCACCCGAACGCCGCCACGAGTAGTCCGCGCGCCGGTAGGGCGCCCGGTCGTAACCCGATCCGAGCTCGGTCAGTGCGTCGGCCGAGCGCGGACGCCGCGGGTCTGGCGGCCGCCCGACCCGACGCGGTCGTAGGAGTGCGTCGCGAGGTGACGGGCGGATGACCCGGCTCGATTCCGTTCCGCCGCCCGGCCTGGTCCTGCTCGGCATCGTCTCCCTTCAGCTCGGCGCCGGGTTCGCCAAGAACCTCTTCGAGGAGTTGCCGCCGAGCGCCGTCGTCACGCTTCGCCTCGCGACGTCAACCATCGTCTTGGCGGTCGTGTCCCGGAAGCTGCTCGCCGACGCTCGATACTGGTCCGGCAAGGATTGGGCCGTCGCCGCCGGGTTCGGGCTGACGCTGGCCACGATGAACGTCTCGATCTACGAGTCGTTCGCCCGGATCCCGCTCGGGATCGCGGTCACCATCGAGTTCCTGGGACCGCTCGGCGTCGCGGTTGCCTACTCCCGGCGGCGGCTCGACGTGGTCTGGGTGCTGCTTGCGGCCAGCGGCCTAGTGCTGCTCACCCGCGGTGGCTCGGGCACCGTGACGGCCGCGGGAGTGGCCTTCGCCTTGGTGTCCGCCATGGCTTGGGCCGCGTACATCCTGCTGAGCGTGGCAACCGGGCGGCGCCTTCGCGGCTCGTCCGGTCTTGCGGTTGCGAGCACGGTGGGCACCCTGCTGGTGCTGCCACTTGGCGTGGCGTCCGGCGGCGCCGACCTCCTGCGGCCCGACCTGGTCGCCCTCGGTGCCGGTATCGGCCTGCTTTCTTCGGTGATCCCCTACACGCTGGAGTTGGAGGCGCTGCGACGGATGTCGGCGAAGCTCTTCGGCATTCTGATGAGCCTCGAGCCCGCCGTGGCAGCGATGGTCGGCGTCGTCGTGGTGGGCGAGATCCTCCGGGCAAGGGAGTGGGCCGCGATCGGGTGCG
>DAIUDS010000069.1:0-11260 GCA_036845485.1 Jiangellaceae bacterium | reverse complement strand
CGTAGCCCTCGTTGACGTTGACCGAGCCTGCTCGCAGCCCTCTGGCGATCCGTACCCCACGGTCGTGGTCGCGAGTCCAGACGCTGGCATTGAGGCCGTAGGGGGTGTCGTTGGCAGCCGCCACCGCCGCGTCGTCGTCGGGAACCGGGTAGACGGCCACGACTGGGCCGAACGTCTCCTCGTCGGCGACCAGCATCCCGGGACGTACGCCGTCGAGGACGGTCGGCTCGAAGAACCAGGGCCCCAGGTCCGGGCGTGGATGACCGCCGGTCAGGACTCGCGCTCCCTGGGCAACAGCGTCCTCGACGTGTCGGACGACCTTGCCCAGATGAGCCTCTGACACCAGCGAACCGATGTCACACGAGTAGTCGAAGGCTGCGCCGATCCGCAACCCACGGGACCGTTCGACGAACCGGTCCACGAATGCGTCGCGGACGGACTCGGAGACGTAGAGACGCTCGATCGAGATGCAGAGTTGCCCGGCGTTGGCGAAACAGGCCCGCGCCGCTCCCTCTGCCGCACGGTCGAGGTCGGCGTCGTCGAGTACGAGCATGGCGTTCTTGCCACTGAGCTCGAGAGACGACCCGACCAGGCGCTCTCCGAGCCGGCGTGCGATAACCCGGCCGGTGGCCGTCGACCCTGTGAAGGACAGGTAGTCGGCGCGCTCGACGATCGCACCGCCGATCGTCGAAGGGTCACCGACGACGATCTGCCACAGGGCCTCGGGCAGGCCGGCTTCGACGGCGATGGACCGGGCGAGCAGTGCCGTGAGCGCTGCCTGGCTGTCCGGCTTGTGCACCACCGCGTTGCCGGCGACGAAGGCCGGCAGGTTGTCGGTGACGCCCAGCACGAGCGGGTAGTTCCACGGCGAGATCACTCCGACGACGCCCTTGGGCTGGTGCACCTGAAGCGCCCGGGTGAGCCCTGGCACGAGCCCGAGCCGTCGCTTGTCCCGGAGCAGCCGGGGCCCGCGGACCGCGGCATAGCGCGCCGCCAGGGCGACGTCGCCGATCTCCTCGAACGCGTCGCGGCGAGCCTTGCCCGACTCCAACTGGACAAGGTCGGCGATCTCGGCCTGCCGGTCGAGCACCAGGTCGTGGATCCGGCCGACCACCCAGGCCCGTTCCTCGACGGGCCGGGCGGCCCAGCCGAGCTGTGCCTCTCGGGCGGCCGCGAAGGCGGCGTCGACGTCCATGGGCCTCGACAGCGGGAGCTCCGCCAGCGGCTTGCCCGTGAACGGTGCCAGGCTGACGTCGCGCTCGGCACGGGGGCTCGCGACGACCTTGTCCAGAAGGTGCTCGATCAGGGCCGGATCGACGACGTCGTCAACTTTGGGCACCGCAGTCGTGGTCACGTTCGAAGCCTACGGCCGTCCACCCTCGCGGGTGTCAGCGCAGGACCGTTACCTCGACGCGCTGGAACTCCTTGAGCTCGGTGTAGCCCGTCGTCGCCATGGCCCGCCGCAGAGCGCCGATCAGGTTCATCGAACCGTCCGCGACGTGCGACGGGCCCAGCAGGATCTGCTCCAGCGGTCCGACGGTCCCGACCTTGACCCGCTCGCCACGCGGAAGGTCGCGATGATGGGCCTCCGAGCCCCAGTGCCGGCCCAGGCCGGGGGCCTCGGAGGCCCTGGCCAGCGGTGAGCCGACCATCACGGCATCGGCCCCGCACGCGATGGCCTTCGCGATGTCCCCGGAGCGTGACACTCCACCGTCGGCGATGACGTGGACGTAGCGCCCACCCGACTCGTCGAGGTACTCACGACGAGCCGCGGCGACGTCGGCAACGGCGCTCGCCATGGGCACGGCGACGCCGAGCACCGACCGGGTCGTGTGCGTGCTCCCCCCGCCGAAGCCAACCAGCACGCCGGCGGCGCCGGTGCGCATGAGGTGAAGCGCCGCCTGGTAGGTCGCGCATCCCCCGACGATGACCGGGACGTCCAGCTCGTAGATGAACTGCTTGAGGTTCAGCGGCTCGGCCCGGCTCGACACGTGCTCGGCCGAGACCGTCGTCCCACGGATCACGAACAGGTCGACGCCGGCGTCGAGCACCGCCTCGTGGTACCGCTTGACCCGCTGCGGCGAGAGCGCGCCGGCGACAGTGACTCCCGCCGAGCGGACCTCGCGCAGCCGGTCGGCGATGAGTTGCTCCCGTACCGGCTCCTCGTAGAGCTGTTGGAGGCGGCGCGTCGCCGAGGCGTCGTCGAGATCGGCGATCTCGGCGAGCAGCGGCCCCGGGTCGTCGTAGCGGGTCCAGAGGCCCTCGAGGTCGAGCACGCCCAGACCGCCCAGCTTGCCGAGCAGGACGGCGGTGACCGGCGACATCACCGAGTCCATCGGCGCCGCCATCAGCGGGATCTCGAACCGGTACGCGTCGATCTGCCAGTGGGTGGAGACCTCCTCCGGGTCGCGCGTCCGCCGGCTCGGCACGATCGCCACGTCGTCGAACGCGTACGCCGCCCGGCCCCGTTTGCCCCGGCCGATCTCGATCTCCGTCACCGGCACAGGCTACCGATCGCGATGAGGCCGGTGCGCAATGCGACGGGCGACCGGCCGAGCCCGACGCCGACGCCTCCACCAGGTTGGGTCAACGGGACGAGTAGTTGGGTGCCTCGACCGTCATCTGGATGTCGTGCGGATGAGACTCCTTCAGGCCGGCGGGTGTGATGCGCACGAACCGGCCGTGCTTCTTGAGCTCAGGAATGGTCCGTGCGCCGCAGTAGAACATCGCCTGCCGCAGCCCACCGACCAGCTGGTAGGCGACCGCCGAGAGCGGCCCGCGGTAGGGCACCTGCCCCTCGATGCCTTCTGGCACGAGCTGGTCGTCGGAGGGAACGTCGGCCTGGAAGTAGCGGTCACGGGAGCCGGAGGTGGCAGCCCCGCGCTTGCGGAGCGCGCCGAGCGAGCCCATACCCCGGTATGACTTGAACTGCTTGCCGTTGACGAAGATCAGCTCGCCGGGGCTCTCGTCGCAGCCGGCGAGCAGCGAACCCAGCATGACGGTGTCTGCGCCGGCGACGAGCGCCTTCGCGATGTCGCCGGAGTACTGCAGCCCGCCGTCGCCGATCACCGGTACGCCGGCCGGCGCACAGGCCTGCGCAGCCTCGTGGATCGCCGTGACCTGCGGTACGCCGACGCCGGCGACCACTCGGGTGGTGCAGATCGAGCCGGGTCCGACACCGACCTTGACGCCATCCGCCCCGGCGTCGACCAGCGCTTGGGCACCGGCACGGGTAGCGACGTTTCCGCCGATCACGTCGACGCCGGCGGCGGCTGGCTCGGACTTCAACCTCCGCACCATGTCGAGCAACGCGTTGGTATGACCGTGCGCCGTGTCGACCACGAGGACGTCGACGCCGGCCTCGACGAGCGCCATGGACCGCTCCCATGCATCACCGAAGAAACCGACGGCGGCACCGACGACGAGCCGGCCCTCCGCGTCCTTGGTGGCGTGAGGGAACTGCTCGGACTTCACGAAGTCCTTCACCGTGATAAGGCCGCGAAGCCTGCCGTCGCTGTCGACGAGCGGAAGCTTTTCGATCTTGTGCTTGGCCAGCAGCGCGATCGCGTCGTCCGGCTTGATACCGACCGGCGCGGTGATGAGCGGCATCGGCGTCATGACTTCCCGCACGGTGCGGCTCGTGTGCTCGGCGGTGGGGACGAACCGGAGGTCCCGGTTGGTGACGATGCCGACCAGGATCTCGTCGGCCTCGACGACCGGCAGGCCGGAGATCCGGTAGTGCCCGCACAATGCGTCGACTTCGGCCAGCGTGGCCTCCGGACCCGTGGTGACCGGGTCAGTCACCATGCCGGACTCGGACCGCTTGACCAGGTCGACCTGTCGCGCCTGGGCGTCGACGGACATGCTGCGGTGCAGGATGCCGAGGCCGCCTTGCCGCGCAATCGCGATCGCCATCCGAGCCTCGGTGACGGTGTCCATGGCGGACGAGAGCAGCGGAATGTGCACTGCGATGTTCCGGCTCACCCGCGATGTCATGTCGACCTCGCTGGGTACGACGTCGGATTCGGCCGGCAACAGGAGTACGTCGTCGAACGTCAGCCCGACGGGCGCGTACGGTTCGGGAACCCCGGCGTCGGTGGACATTGAGCCATGGTAGACCGCGACCGGGATCCCGGGCCCCCTCACGCGTGTTGAAGCCGAGCCAGCCGGTCGACGGCCTCGGCCAGCACGTGGTCGCGCTTGCAAAAGGCGAAGCGGACCAGCGAGCGGGCGGCATCCTTGTCGTCATGGAAGACCGAGACCGGGACGGCCGCCACACCCACCCGTGACGGCAACGTCAGGCACAGCTCCAAGGCGTCGTCATATCCGAGCGGGGCCGCATCGGCCAGCACAAAATACGTACCCCTCGGCGTGAAGACGTCGAACCCCGCCCCGCGAAGCCCCGTCGAGAGCAGGTCGCGCTTGCTCTGCAGATCGGTCGCGAGGGCGGCGAAGAAGCCGTCGTCGAGGCTCAGCGCAGCGGCGACCGCCGGCTGGAACGGAGCTCCGTTGACGTAGGTGAGGAACTGCTTGACGGCGCGGACCGCCGTGGTGAGAGGTGCCGGTGCATGGAGCCAGCCGATCTTCCACCCGGTGACGGAGAACGTTTTGCCTGCCGACGAGATCGTGACGGTCCGCTCGGCCATGCCGGGAAGCGTGGCCATGGGCAGGTGCGGAATGCCGTCGAACGTCTGGTGCTCGTAGACCTCGTCGGTGACGACGACGGCCTCGTACTCGCGGGCAAGCCCGGCGATCAGCTCGAGCTCCATCCGCGAGAAGACCTTGCCGGTCGGGTTGTGCGGTGAGTTGAGCAGGACCAGCCTCGTGCGCGGCCCGAACGCTGCACGCAGATCGGCGCCGTCGAACGAGAAGTCCGGCTTGCGCAGCAGCACCGTGCGGCGTGTCGCTCCGGCCAGCGTGATGGAGGCGGCGTACGAGTCGTAATAGGGCTCGAACGTCACGACCTCGTCGCCAGGGCCGGCCAAGGCGAGGATCGTCGCCGCGATGGCCTCCGTTGCGCCGGCCGTGACGAGCACCTCGGTGTCCGGGTCGACCTCGAGACCGTAGAACCGCCGCTGGTGATCGGCGATGGCCCGCCGCAGCTCGGAGATGCCGATCCCCGGCGGGTACTGGTTGGCGCCACCCCGGATCGCCGCGACCGCGTCCTCCAACAATGACTGCGGGCCGTCGGTGTCCGGGAAGCCCTGACCCAGGTTGATCGCACCGGTCCGGACGGCCAGCGCCGACATCTCGGCGAAGATCGTCGTGACGAAGGGCTGCATCCGCTCGACGAGGTGGGCCGGCACGTGCCCACCCTAGGACGACGGTTTCAACCGGAACGAGGCCCGGGCCCGAAGTCGGGTCCGGGCCTCGCGGGCTGTCGTCAGTGCCCGTGCCCGTGGCCGTGGCCCTGACCGGCCGCTTCAGGCTCCGACTCCTCCGGCTTGTCGACGACGAGCGCCTCGGTGGTGAGCAGCATGCCGGCGATCGAGGCCGCGTTCTGCAGCGCCGAGCGCGTGACCTTCACCGGGTCGATGACGCCGTCGACGACCAGGTCGCCGTATTCCCCGGTCGCGGCGTTGAAGCCTTCGCCGGGGGTACGGTCCCTCACCCGGGAGACGACGACATAGCCGTTCTCACCGGCGTTCTCCGCGATCCATCGCAGCGGCTCGACCAGGGCGCTGCGCACCACGCCCAGACCGGTCAGCTCGTCACCGGACAGGTCGAGGTCGTCCAGCGCGGAGGCAGCCTGTATTAGCGCCGAGCCACCTCCGGCGACGATGCCCTCCTCGATCGCGGCGCGGGTCGCGGAGATGGCGTCCTCGATGCGGTGCTTGCGCTCCTTGAGCTCCACCTCGGTGGCGGCGCCGACCTTGATCACGCAGACGCCACCGGACAGCTTGGCCAGCCGCTCCTGCAGCTTCTCGCGGTCCCAGTCGGAGTCGGTGTTCTCGATCTCGGTCTTGATCTGGGCGATCCGTGCCTCGACGTCGTCGCTGCCGCCAGCACCATCGACGATCGTCGCGTCGTCCTTGGTCACGACGATGCGCCGGGCCTGACCGAGCACCTCGAGCCCGACCTGGTCGAGCTTGAGCCCCACCTCGGGCGCGACGACCTGAGCACCGGTGAGGACGGCCATGTCCTGCAGCATCGCCTTGCGACGGTCTCCGAAGCCGGGCGCCTTGACGGCCACCCCGGTGAAAGTCCCGCGGATCTTGTTGACGACGAGCGTCGACAGCGCCTCGCCCTCGACGTCCTCGGCGACGACGAACAGCGGCTTTCCGGCCTGGACCACCTTCTCAAGCAGCGGTAGCAACTCGGCGACGGTGGCGATCTTGCCCTGATGGAGCAGTATGTAGGCGTCCTCGAGGACTGCCTCCATGCGCTCCGTGTCGGTCACCATGTAGGGGCTGAGGTAGCCCTTGTCGAACTGCATGCCCTCGGTGAAGTCGAGCTCGGTACCGAAGGTCTGCGATTCCTCGACGGTGATGACGCCGTCCTTGCCGACCTTGTCGAACGCCTCGGCGATCAGGTCGCCGATCTGCGAATCCTGGGCACTGATCCCGGCAACCGCCGAGATCTCGGACTTCTCGTCGACCGGACGGGCGTTCGCCAGCAGCCGGTCGGTGACTGCCTGCACGGCGCTGTCGATGCCTCGCTTGACCGACAGTGGGGCCGCGCCGGCGGCGACTGCCTTGAGGCCGCGGTGGACCATGGCCTGGGCCAGGACGGTGGCCGTCGTGGTGCCGTCACCCGCGACGTCGTTGGTCTTGGTAGCGACCTCCTTGGCGAGCTGGGCGCCGAGATTCGCGTAAGGCTCCTCGATCTCGATCTCACGGGCGATCGTGACGCCGTCGTTGGTGATCGTCGGGGAGCCGAACTTCTTGTCGATGACGACGTTGCGGCCCCTTGGGCCGAGCGTCACCTTGACGGTGTCCGCGAGGGCGTCGACGCCACGCTCCAGGCTGCGGCGGGCGCTCTCGTCGAACTCCAGGATCTTGGGCATGTGATGGGTTTCCCTTCCAAACGGCGGACGCCCCGGAGGAGGCTCCGGCTAGCGGAACCGCCCCGGGGCGTTGCCTGTCACGATGCTGTCAGAGAGTCACTTCTCGATGACGGCGAGGACGTCGCGCCCGGAGAGGATGAGGAGCTCCTCCCCGTCGTACTTGACCTCGGTGCCGCCGTATTTGGAGTAGAGCACCTTGTCGCCGACGGCGACGTCGAGCGGGATTCGCTTCGAGCCCCCGTCGTCCCAACGGCCCTCGCCGACAGCGAGGACCTGGCCCTCCTGTGGCTTCTCCTTGGCGGTGTCCGGGATGACGAGACCGGACGCCGTGGTCTGTTCCGCGTCGAGCGGCTTGACCACGATCCGGTCCTCGAGCGGCTTGAGGTTGTTCGACACTTGCTGACCTCCCCTTTCGCGGGATGTCACGGTTGCTTCGTATGACCGGCCCGGTTCCGCACCGTCGTCGCGGGTGCCGGTGTGGCGGGACCGTTGGCACTCTCGATCCGAGTGTGCCAATCCGAACTTAGCACTCACTGCAGCCGAGTGCCAGCCACCCTCAAGTACGACGAGCAACGGTTCCGGTCACCCACAGCCCTGGCGGTCGACGCCTGGCACCTCGACCGGCAAGGTTCCGGCGCCGGTGGTCGCGCCTGTCAGGACGGCAACCAGGGCGCGGAACGCGTCCGGCGTCCGTCCGTACAGCGCGATCCGGGAGGTGGTAGCGGTGCTGTCCGCGAGTCCGTACGGCCGGTCCAGCGACACCACGACGTCTCCCGAGCCGGGTGCGTCTCCTCCCAGCAACCTCACCACGTCGCCGGATCCGACGGACAGTCCGGCCGCCTCGGCGGCCGTAGCAAGCCGGGATCGGTCGACCTCGGTGCCGCCTCGGACCTGGATCGCGCCGCCGACCAGCGGACCTTCGCACGCGCCCGACACGACGGTGAGCCCGGCCAGTGACGCGTCGTACGACACGGCCGCGTGGGAGCCGACGATCGTCGGGGCAGGCGGCCTGTTGCCTGCGGTGGCGTGAAGCATCAGCGCCACACCCCGCGTCGCGGCCTCCGCCAGCCGAGCCGCCGGCAGGCGTCCGTCCGCCACGGCCGCGACGATCTCCGCGTGTGCGGCACGAACCTCCAGCGGCATGAGCACGACGTCCGCGCCTGCTGCCAGGGACCGGACGGCGGCATCGCCGGACCCGTATCCCCCGGCGACGGCCGCCATGTTCTGGGCGTCGGTGACGACCAGGCCGTCGAACCCAAGTTCCTCCCGCAACAGACCCACCACCGGCGCTGAGAGGGACGACGGAGTTCCGGCATCGACCGCTCTGACGTCGATGTGCCCGACCATGACCGCCGGAGCGCCGGCGTCCGCGGCCGCCCGGAAGGGGACGAAATCACGGGCGCGCAGTTGGGCGAGCGTGGCCGTCTGGACCGGAAGCTCCTCGTGGCTGTCCGCCGGCACGGATCCGTGGCCGGGAAAGTGCTTGGCGACCGCGACGATTCCCGCGTCCGCATAGCCGGCCAAGGAGCCGGTGACGATGTTGGACACGACGGCCGGGTTGGACGACGCGGATCGGCTGCCGATCGTCGGGTCGTCGGGACCGGTTGTGACGTCGGCGACCGGTGCAAACACCATGGTGAAGCCGAGCGCCCGCAACTCCTCGCCACTCGCCCGCGACACGCGTCGCGCCAGCATCGGGTCGCGGGCCGCCCCCAGCGTCATAAGGGTCGGGAACTCCGTGGCAGGCGACCCGACCCGCACGACCGTGCCGCCTTCCTGGTCGACGCCGACGATCAGCGGGTACGGACGGGCCGCCACCTGCTGGAGCGCCGCGATGTCCGACCGCACCTGATCCGGCGATACGACGTTCTCGTCCATGACGATGACGCCGCCGAGGTGCAAGTCGTCGACCAGCTGGACAGCCGCGTCGACGGTCGGATACTGGGCAACGATCACCTGTCCGGCCTGCTCCTCTACCGGCATCGCGGCGACGATCGCCGCCGACCGCGCGTACTCCTCCCGCGTCGGGCCCCAGGGCAACGGCGGTGGCTTCGTCGGAGTCGGCGCCGCAGTCCGGGTCGAGGTCGCCGACGGCGCCGGACCGGGCGACCCGTCCGGTCCGCAGGCCACAGCCAGCACCGTAGCGGCCGCGGCTGCCACGGCCGCACCCTTCACATGTCCGAGTCTTCCGGTCAGGAGCCCACCAACACCTCGGTCACCGGCATCGACGAGTCAGCCGGCAGGTCGAGGGGGCTCGGCTGACGGTCTCGGGCGATCAGCTCGGCCCCGAGCGCGGCGACCATGGCGCCGTTGTCGGTGCACAGCCCCGGCCTCGGTACCCGGAGCGCGACACGGGCGGACGAACACCGTTCGGCCGCCAGGGCGCGCAGCCGGGAGTTCGCGGCGACACCACCGCCGATCAGCAGTGTGTCGACGCCGTGTTCGCGGCAGGCGAGCACCGCCTTGCGCGTGAGCACGTCGGCGACGGCCTCCTGGAACGAGGCCGCCACATCCGCGACCGGCACCGGCTCACCGGCTTGCTCACGCGACTCCACCCACCGGGCCACGGCCGTCTTGAGACCGGAGAACGAGAAGTCGAACCGGTGCCGGTTCATGTCGCGCGAACCGGTCAGCCCTCGTGGAAAGTCGACGAAGGCCGGGTTGCCAGATCCGGCTTCCCGGTCGACATACGGGCCGCCGGGAAATGGCAGGCCCAACAATCGCGCGACCTTGTCGAACGCCTCACCCGCAGCGTCGTCAAGGGTCGCACCCAGTGGCGTCACGGACTTCGTCAAGTCGTCCACCCTGAGCAGCGACGAATGGCCTCCGGAGACCAGCAGCGCGATCGTCGGCTCGGGGAGCGGACCGTGCTCGAGCTGGTCGACGGCGACGTGGGCGGCCAGGTGGTTGACCCCGTAGAGCGGTGTTCCCAGCCCGACGGCCAGTGCCTTGGCCGCCGATACGCCGACCATCAGCGCGCCGGCGAGCCCGGGACCGCAGGTGACGGCCACGGCGTCGACGTCGGACAGGCGTACGCCGGCCTCGCGGCACGCTCGCTCGACGGTCGGCTCGATCGCGTCCAGGTGGGCCCGGCTTGCGACCTCGGGCACGACACCGCCGAAGCGCGCATGTTCGTCGACCGAGCTGGCGACGGCGTCGACGAGCAGGTGGTGGCCGCGGACCAACCCGACGCCGGTCTCGTCGCACGAGGTCTCGACCCCGAGCACGAGCGGTGCAGCTGCGGCCATGGCGGCGATTATCTCCCGGGCGGTGAGAATAGACGGCGCAGCACGAGGCCGTCGGTGCGGCCAGCCCGGTAGTAGCCCCGGCGCCGGGCGATCTGTTCGAACCCGTGCCGGGCGTACAACCGGAGTGCAGCTGCGTTGTCGGCACGGACCTCGAGCAGGAGCTCGCGGACGCCGCGGCGCTGAGCCTCGCCGACGAGCGCGGCCAGCAGAGCGGATCCGAGACCCTGGCGCTGCCGGCCAGGCGAGACCGCCAGCGTCTGGACGTCCGCCGAGTCAGCGGAGACGCGGAGTCCGGCGTATCCGACCACGTCCGCGGCGTCCTCGGCGACGACGTACCACCGGGTCGCGGGAACGTGGGCCAGTTCGGAGCGGAACTGTTCGGCGCTCCAGGACGGGTCGCCGGCGAACAGCTCCTGCTCCAATGGCATGACTGTCGCGACGTCGTGCGAGAGCATCGGCCGAAGTCGGACGTCCATCGCGGTACCGGTCAGCGGGCCAGCGCCGACTTGCGGACCCCAGGCGGGGAAGCATCGGGACGGCGGAGATATAGCGGGTCCGGGGGCAGCACTTGGACTGATCCCGCCGCGATCGACGAGGCCAAGGTGCCGGCGCTGGGAAACTCGGGCTGGACCGGGTTGGGGAACGCGTCGGGATACAGCCTGGATCCGGCGCCCGCAACCGGGAGTGCGGTCGCCACGTCTGCCGGCGAGACGACGGCCGGGCCAGCGGTCCGGCGGCCGACCTCGTAGCAGGCCCAGTACACCTCGCGACGCCGGGCGTCGGTCGCGACGGCGAAGCGGTCCTGGTCGGTCACGCCGGCTGCGACGATGTCCAGGCTGCACACACCACGGACCGGAACCCGCAGCACGGAACCCAGCATGCGGGCGGTGACCAGACCGATCCGTAGTCCGGTGAACGGGCCGGGGCCGACTCCGACCGCTATTGCGGTGAGATCGCCGCGATCGGCACCCGCCGCGTCCAGAACCTCGAGAATGGCCGGCGCCAC
>DAIUDS010000068.1:0-11266 GCA_036845485.1 Jiangellaceae bacterium | reverse complement strand
TGCCGCGATCCGCTCGGCCTCGGCCGCATCGTTGCGTGCGCACACCGCGACGACTATGTCGCGCCACGCGAAGCCGGCGCCCTCGGCCGCTTGCCGATAACCCTCCAGCCGGTCACGTGTTACCGGAAACAAGACGCCCGTGATGTCCGCGCCACCGACGATCACGCTGACCCGATCCCGGGAGAGCGGCTGGCTCATCACGGCCGGACGTTTGGCGCCCGCGAACGCGACCGCGCCCACCGCGCGTGCCGCTGCGCGGTTGTCGATACTCACCAGTCCCAACCCGCGAACCGCCGGCCCCCCGTGGACGACCGCGGGACGCTTCACCGCCTGGACGGCTGCCAAGACCGGATCATCGTCGGACGTGGTCCAGACGATGAACCCGTCGACGGCGGCCCCCGTGATCCGCGGGACGTCATCGGCAGCGCCCGTGATCGGCAAGATGGTCATGCCGTAACCACGATCAGCGCAGACATCAGCGATCCCGGCCAGGAATGACACTGCTCCCGGATCGTCGAACGCGTAACTCAGATGCTCACCCAACACGACACCGAGCGTGAGGGTGCTGCCGCGGCGCAGCGACCGGGCACTCGGGTCAGGTCCGGCGTACCCAAGCCGGGCCGCCGCGGCGAGCACCTTCGCCCGGGCTTGGTCTGAGACGCGGTCCGGCCGGTTGTACGTGTAGGAGGCGGTCATGACCGACACGCCAGCCAGCTCGGCCACCTGCGAGAGGGTCACCCGCTTCGAGCCGACGGACGATTCCATGGTTTCAGCCTAGCGAGGGTTGTGTATCGTTACACAGATGGCACAGACGTCTGCCAAGTCGCCACGCCACGTGATCATTTCGGCGTATGTGGCGTTTGCTGCTTTCGGCTCGTTCTGGGGGGTGTGGGGTGCCTCCGTGCCGCGGGTTCAGCACCAGGCTGGCGTCGGTGACGGCCAGCTCGGCTTCGCCCTGCTGTTCGTGGCCGCGGGGGCTCTTCCCGCGATGCTGCTGGCGGGTAGAGCACTCGATCGGTGGGGGCTGACGGTCGCGGCCGTGGTCCTCGGTGCCCTCGGCGGTGTCGGTGCCGGGTTGGCGCTGACCGCGGTGAACCTGGCGAGCCTGTGCGTCGGACTGGCCCTCGTCGGCGCCACCAGCGGAGCGGCTGACGTGGCCGAAAACGCGGTCGCCGGACGGGCCGAGAAGATCGCTGGCCGGCCCGTCATCACCCGCGCCCACGGTACTTTCTCCAGTCTGGTGGTCCTCGCAAGTCTTGCCACCGGGCTGGCGTCGGCCGCCTCGCTGCCGCTTGCCGTCCCGTTTACGGCCGTAGCCGTTCTCTCACTGGTAGCCGGCGCCTCACTGCTCAAGGCGCTGCCTGCCGGCGTCACCGCACAGGGGCACGATCGCATCGGGGCAGCGGATCCAGCGCCGTTTGGCCGGGGGAGGATCGTCCCGCTTCTGCTCATAGGGGTGCTCGGGGCGCTCGCGTTCGCCAGCGAGAACGCGCACCAGAGTTGGAGCGCGGTCTTCGCCCACGACGAGCTTCATTCAGGTGTGGGGCTGAGCGCTGTCGCACCCGCTGTCTTTGCGGGCACGGTCGCGATCACGCGGTTCTGCATCGGCGGCCTCAAGGCCCCCCACGCTCGCACCGTTCTCCTCGCCGGCGCGTCGGCCGCCGCGGCCGGCGCGGCCGTTATCGCGGCCGCACCCACACTGTTCATCGCCGGGCTAGGTCTTGCGGCAGCCGCTGCCGGGACCGCAGTGCTGTTTCCGACCCTCGTCGGCGTCGTTTCGCGAAACGTCGACGAGTCTCGCCGGGGCCGCGCGACGTCGCTCGTCACGACCGTGTCCTACCTCGGGTTCCTCGTTGGTCCGGTCTACGTCGGACTGTGGGCTGATGCTGTCGGATTGCGCGGAGCCATGGTCGCGGTCGCGGCCCTCGCGGTCGGCCTGTTCGTCCTCACTCCAGCGCTGCTACGCCTCAGCGGCTTTGGCGACCCAGGTCGCCGCAGTGATGTGAGGAACGACGAGGCGGCACGCCGGATTCCTGTGTGCAGATAGGTCAGCACCGCGCCGGCGCCGTCCAGTCGACGTAAGCACGTACCTGGGCACCGATTACAACCCTCGAGGTCGCCTACGGCCATGATCGGCGACGAGGAACCCCGAGTAGGTCGGATCATTCGTCGAGCAGCAGGTCGATCCGGATGATGAGTTCGGCTGCATCGTCGGTCGAGACGACTGGGTTGGTCGGCATATCGTCGGCAACGTCGTCGATCCGCCGCTTCGACCGCCGCCGGCTGATGCGAATGCGTTCCATGGCTGCCTCCGCTTTGAAGGTGGCCGGAGAGGGCAGCGAAATACACGGTCAGGTGTGCTGTCGCGAGGCGGCGACTGCAACGCTGTCCGGTGGGTACGAACCTGACCGTCCCAGCAACTCCAGTGAGGAGCTCGCCATGAGCACGCCACCGGGTACTCAACCCTCCGGTGACCACCGGAACCAGCCAGAACCGCCTTCCCCCGTCGACAACAGTGAGGAGCCGGACGTAGGCGCTGCCGGCGTCGAGATTGGTGCGTCAGAGCGCGAGGGCAGCACATTCGAGCCCGAGGAGGATCCAGAGGCTCAACGCTGAGGATGTGCCGGCCGCGTTCGTGCCGGGGCGCGCACCGCCCCCAGGATGGATTCGAGCAGCTCGCGGGTGTGTGGTTCGTCGAGCACCTCGCCGATCCACGCCGCGGAGTCGGCCCGGTCCGGAGAGCGAGCGTTCGGCTTCAGCCAGTCGGAGCCGGCGACTTCGGTGATGTGCCCGAGTTGCGCGATGAGCATCGAGAAGTGTCCTCGCCGTTCCACTCTGCCCGGCCCACCGTCCTCCCGGTAGGCGCTGATGAGTGCGCGGGCCCGGCCCGGATCGGTGCGGCCGAATTCGAAGAGCACACATGCGAGCTCCTGACTGGGATCGGCCGGCCCACTTTCCTCCCAGTCGATGACGCACACGCCGCCGTCCGCGGTGGGCAGGACGTTGTCGGCCCACAGGTCACGGTGGCAGGTCTGCACCGTCTGGGGTGGCTCGATCCAGGACTCCAGCGCGACCAGCTCATCCCGCAGGTCGGCCAGCCGGTCGGCAAACGGCGCGCCCGCTTTCCGGAGCTGCTCGATCAGCTGGTCCCAGCGATCGGCACCGACCGGTTCGTGAGACCACGCGTCCAAACTGCCGAGGTCGGTGACCGATACCTGGTGGATAGCGGCCACGACCGCTCCCACCACCGGCGGGTCGAGGCCAGGATCGGGCGCGCGCAGATCGACCCACTCGTACATCCGGACCTGCTTGCCTCGGATGGTGGCGAAGACGGATCCCTCCGCCGTGCGGCGCACCTGCGGCGTCGGCACACCGGCGGCGTAGGCCGCCTCCTGGAAGGCGGTGGCCGCCCGCACCTCGTCCTCACTGGACTCGTGGAAGGGCAGCTTCACCGCCCAGCTGCCATCCGCTGTGTCCAACCGCCACACCAGACCCTGCTTGCCTCGTGCGACCGGTCCATCCGACAACGTCGCGGCACCGCCGAGAGCGAAGCGTCGGGCGAGTTCCGCGGCGTCCACCGGGCCACTCCAGCACACGCATCCTCGTCGCTGCTACGGCCACCCGACCCGTCGCGGGGGCCGGAGCGGAACCCGCGCCGCTCGATACGGACTTGCGGTGATGTCGAGCCAGATGATCTGGCTTCGACGTACCTCTGCATTGACCACTGTCCGCCCGATCAAGGAGCAGTCGTGAAGTACGTGATCCTCATCCACAGCAACCCCGAGCCGTGGGGTCATCCGACGCAGATCTACACCGAGGAGGGCCGTGCGCTCCCGCAGGAGACGCATGACGCCATGGACCGCGAGTTCGACGCGCTCATGAAGGAGATCAGCGACTCGGGTGAGCTCGTCGTCGCCGAAGCGTTGGCCGACCCGGCCTCGTCGAGGCTCTACCGCTGGAGCCCGGAGAAACACCTCGCCACCGACGGCCCGTACGCCGAGACCAAGGAGCACCTCGCCGGGTTCTTCCTCATCGACTGCGAGTCGCGGGGGCGGGCCGAGCAGATCGCGGAGAAGTTCGCCCAACCCGGTGGCGTCGTCGAACTGCGCCCGGCGATGTGGGGTGGTGGCGAGGACCAGTGACGGCACGGCGGACCCACCCACCTGGAGCCGGCACGCGCGTGTCGACATCGCCCCAGAGGCGTAACGTCGGCAGTCGAGCGACCACGGAATCGGACATTCGCCGAGGAGGCACGCCATGTTCGTTCAGGTGATTCAGGGCCAGGTGTCCGACGCGGGTGAGGTGCGCGCCGCTTGGGATCGGTGGGTCCGGGAGTTGGCGCCCAGCGCCGCGGGCTGGCTCGGCTCGACCGGCGGAGTAACCGACGACGGCCGGTTCATCTCCCTGGTGCGTTTCGAGTCCGAGGACGCGGCCCGCCGGAACAGCGACCGACCCGAACAGGACCAGTGGTGGAGGGAAACCTCGAAGCTGTTCGCCGGGGAGGCCACCTTCAGTGACAGCAATGACGTCACGCTCGACGTCGTCGGCGACCCCGACACCGCGGGCTTCGTCCAGGTCATCAAGGGGCGTGGCAGCGACCCGGACCGCGCCAACGAACTCATGGGACAGGACTCGGCCGAATGGGCGGCGTTCCGGCCCGAGGTCCTCGGCAGTGTCGGGGTGGGACACGAGGGCGGCGCGTACACCGTCGCGGTGTACTTCTCCTCCGAGGAAGCCGCGCGTGAGGGCGAGCGTAAAGAGCCGCCTCCTGAGTTGAAAGCCCAGATGGATGAGATGAACGCGCTCAACATCGGTGAGCCGGAGTACTTCGACCTGAGGGTTCCTTGGCTCCACTCTCCACGGTAAGGGGAGGCATGCACCGCTCGCACTGATCGGGCTGAGCCGCGGACAACGCCACGAAAAGCAGATGCGCGCGGGACCGGCCGAGTAGCAGGATCGACGTGGTGCCGGTGGACAGGAGGACAGAGAACCGCGCAGGGGCGGTCGTCGTAGCCGCGCCCTGTGGGATTGTCCGTCCGGTCACCGGCTTAGGGTTGGCGCCTGTGTACGGCACGGAGCGAACGCACCGGCCGCCAGGTAGCCGATGAAAGTCCGCTGTGATCTCCCAGTCGACGAAGGAGCACTCGTGACCTCTTCGCGCTCGAACACAACCGCCCTGTCGATCCCGCAGCTCCGTGACGACTTCGACGGCCGGGTGATCGCGCCGGGCGATCCCGGATATGACGACGCCCGCACGGTGTTCATGGGGGGGTTGGACCGGCGTCCGGCCGTCATCGTGCGACCCAAGGACGCTGCGGAGGTCTCGCGGGTGGTCACGCTTGCCCGCGAGACCGGGCTGGAGCTCGCCGTACGCAGCGGCGGCCACAGTTCGGCCGGACACAGCACCAGCGAGAGCGGCATCGTGGTCGACCTCGCCGAGATGCGCGCAATCGAGGTCGACGCCGACGAACGCACCGCGTGGGCCGAGACAGGCTTGACTGCCGCTGCGTACTCCGCGACGGCGGCGGCGTATGGGCTCGCCACCGGGTTCGGCGACACCGGCTCGGTCGGGATCGGGGGGATCACGCTGGGCGGGGGGATCGGCTACCTCGTCCGCAAGTACGGCCTCACCGTCGACTCCCTGCTCGCCGCCGACGTCGTGACCGCTGACGGTCAGCTCCTGCGGGCGGACGCGGAGTCGCACCCCGACCTGTTCTGGGCGATCCGCGGCGGCGGCGGCAACTTCGGTGTTGCCACCCGCTTCCAGTTCCGGATGCAAGACGTCGACGCGATCTTCGGAGGCATGCTCTTCCTGCCGGCGACGCCCGAGGTCATCGCAGCGTTCGTGGCCGAGGCCGAGGCCGCGCCCGACGAACTGTCGACGATCGCCAACGTCATGCCCGCCCCGCCGATGCCGTTCCTGCCCGCCGAGCATCACGGCAAGCTGGTCATCATGGCGCTCATGGCCTACGCCGGCCCGGTCGACGAGGGGGAGCGGGTCCTGGCCCCCTTCCGGGCGCTTGCGACGCCGATCGCCGACATGCTCCGGTCGATGCCTTATCCAGAGATCTACCCGCCGGAGGACGAGAGCTACCACCCGGTGGCGACGAGCCGCAACCTGTTCGTCAACACAATTGACCGCAGTGTCGCAGAGACGATCATCGAGCACCTGGAATCGTCAACGGCGCCGATGCGCGTGGCCCAGTTGCGCGTGCTCGGCGGGGCGATGGCTCGCGTGCCCGCAGACGCCACCGCATTTGCCCATCGCTCCGAACGGATCATGGTGAACGTCGCCGCCGTCTACGGGGGTGCCGACGAGGCTGCGGTGCATGCGCCGTGGGTCACCGGCTTTGCGGCGGCGCTGCGCCGGAACCACACGGGCGCCTACGTCGGCTTCGTCGCCGACGAAGGCGAGCAGCGGGTGCACGACGCCTACCCGGGATCGACCTGGGAGCGGCTCTCCGAGATCAAGCGCCGTTACGACCCGACCAACCTGTTCCGGCTCAACCAGAACATCCCTCCGGCGACCGACGGCTCCTGATCAGCCGGACGCGGCGACCGATGTCGCGGACCGGTCACCCGAGCCGGCCGGTAAGAACGTCCGCGATGTCGTATCGCACCGGTTGGTCGAGCTGGGCGTAGCCGCACGAGGCCGGCTCGCGGTCCGGGCGCCAGCGCACGAACTGGGCGACGTGCCGGAACCTGAATCCCTCCAAGTAGTCGTAGCGGACCTCGACCACCCGCTCCGGCCGGAGCGGGACGAAGGACAGCTCCTTGTCTGGATTCCACCGGCTGCCCTGAGCGCTGCGCGTGGAGCCCGCTTCCTCGGCCGCCCAGCGCCATGGATGATCGGCGAAGTCGGTGACCAGCGGCTGCAGCTCGGCGAACAGCTCCCTGCGACGGGACATCGAGAACGCGCCCACAACCCCGACGGGCATCAGGAACGACGCGTCGGAGCCGTCACGGAACTCGGGCGGCACGGCGGGACTCTCGCCGTCGTCGTACAGTCCGAGCAGCAACGAGCCGACCGCGCCGGGGCCGGACTTGTGCACCCGGTACCCCGCAACGACGCAGTCCGCTGTCCGCTCGTGCTTGATCTTGACCATGACACGTTTGTTCTGCTGATAGGTCAGGTCCGGGTGCTTCGCGATCAGTCCGTCCAAGCCGGCACCCTCGAACAGGTCGAACCACCGTCGGGCCACGTCGATGTCCCGGGTGACCGGGGTGATGTGGACCGGCGGGACACTCGAGGCAAGGGCACCCTCGAGCGCGGCACGCCGCTCGTTGAACGGCCGAGACGTCCAGTCCACGTCATCGAGCGCCAGCAGGTCGAAGGCGACGAAGATGGCCGGGGTCTGCGCTGAAAGCAACTGAACACGGCTGGCTGCCGGGTGAAGGCGCAACTGGAGTGCGGAGAAGTCCAGGCCCATCTTGTCCGGACTCGCGATCACGATCTCGCCGTCGATCACGCATCGTCGGGGGAGGCTTTGTCTCACCGCCGCGACGATCTCGGGGAAGAACCGGGTCATCGGCCGCTCGGTGCGGCTGCCGATCTCGACCCCTTCGCCGTCGCGGAACACGACCGATCGGAAACCGTCCCACTTCGGCTCATAGAAGTGGTCGACCGGGATCTCGGCGGCCACCTTGGCAAGCATCGGCGTAACCGGAGGCATCACAGGCAGCTGCACCGGCCCATTGTCCCGTGCGCCGGCTTCTTGGCCGCAGGCCACCCGAACGATCCAAACACCGAACGTTCTCGAGGTCTTGACAAGAATTCTTGTCGGTGTGAGATTTGGGGTGACGTCATCACGACAAAGGAATTGGAGATCGTCATGGGGAAGATCGTCCCGGGACTGTTCATTTCGCTGGACGGTGTCGTCGAGGCGCCGGAGAACTGGCAGATGCCCTACTTCAACGACGAGATGGGCGAGATCGTCGGGTCGAGCATGGCTGCGGCGGACACCATGCTCCTCGGGCGCCGGACCTATCAGGAGTTCGCCGACTTCTGGCCCAACCAGCCCAGCGACGAACAGTTCGCAGACCAGATCAACAGCATTCCCAAGCTCGTCGCATCCACCACGCTCGACAGGGTCGACTGGCAGAACTCGACACTGATCCCGGGCAACGTCGCCGAAGAGCTCGCCAAGTTGAGGGAACAGCCGGGGAAGAACATCAACGTCACCGGCAGTGTCACGCTGGTGCAGTCGCTGCTCCGTGACGATCTGCTCGACGAGCTCGGCCAGCTTGTCCACCCGATCGTCGTCGGCACGGGCAAGCGCCTGTTCGAGGCCGGAAGCGGTCAGATCCCGCTGACGCTCGTCGACTCCCAGACATTCAGCACCGGCGTGGTCTCCCTCACCTACCAGCCGGCACAAAAGTAGGACGGCTCCGTCCCGGGCGTCAGGTCCGGAAGTCGGCCACCACCGCGTAATGGTCCGAAGGGTGCAACCCTCCATGCTGATCGCCGGCGAGGAAGGCCTGCTCGACGTTCACCTGGCTCTGCGGACACCCCGGCCGGGCCATCACGTAGTCAATGCGATGGTCGATCTGCCATGCCTCCCGTGGGGCCCACGGATTGGTGGAGCTGAGTGTGTGCCCAGCATCGGAGTCGGCTCCCGCCGCCACCCAGGAATCGACCATCAGGTCGGTCAGAGCACGGATCTGCGGCGTGTCCGGCGGAGCGTTGAGGTCCGCGGTGAGTATGACGGGCAGCGGGCCGTCGAGTGACGGGTCTGCAATGAGCCTGGCGAGTGCACGGGTCTGAGCAAGGTGCAGCGCGGCAAGGTCGCGCTCCCAGTCGACGCAGGCCGCCAGTATGTGCATCGGGCCGGACGGATGGGCGACTGTGACATCCAGGGCCACAGTCGGGGCCGCTTCCCGAGACGGGAGGGCGTGCTTCTGGACGTGGGCGACCGGCCAGCGGCTGAGCACGGCGACGCCGACTTCGATCCCGACCTGGTCTGCGGACTCCGGATGTTCAGGCGGTGGCGGCAGGGAGGGTGCGCCGAAGACGGGATGCATGCCGAGCTCACGGCCGAGCACCTCGGCCTGAGTCGTCTCCCCCGCCCCCCAGACCTCTTGGAGGCCGACGAGGTCCGGGCGGAGCGCTTTGAGCGTCGCGAGAATTCCACGTTCGCGCCGTCGCCAGTCCGGGCCGAAGCGCCACCAGACGTTCCAGCTCATCACGCGCAATCTCGTGTGGGGTGACATGCCGACGCTGCCCGGCTGGGCGCCGTCATGCATGGGCGCCGGCAGTCACTGTCCCGATGGTAAGCCGAGGCGCAGCCCCGAAGAACTGGCCGATGCGGGTCACCTGGTCATCGAGCCCCCGTCGCTGCGCGGGCGTGAGTGAATCGAACGGCTCCACCCTGATGTCGAGCTTCCGGCCGGAGCGGCGCTGGTGCCAGACACCGGCGACGGTCGCGTCGATAAGCAGCACCGGGAAGTTGCCGGCCTGACCGCCGGCCATTGCACGCTCGGCGGCCCGGCCGGGAAAGAGCCGTTCG
The DNA here is from genome assembly GCA_036845485.1 of Jiangellaceae bacterium. Lineage (GTDB taxonomy): Bacteria > Actinomycetota > Actinomycetes > Jiangellales > Jiangellaceae > DAIUDS01. Next base: position 1,760 of record DAIUDS010000068.1, on the reverse strand, counting down.
CGTGGCTGAAAGCCGACCGTGTAGGCGTCAAAGTAGGGCAGCAGCCGGACACCGGCCGGTGCGGTGAGCGCCGGCGTCGCGTCGCCCGCCGGCAACCATCCGGCGGTCCGTCGACATCGACGCGCTCGAGCTCGCCGGACAGCGAGTCGAACAACTCCAAGGCCCACCGCCGCGGCGCGGCCAACCACTGGGCGAAGTGCTGCGCAGTGGCTGGTCCGTATGCCACCAGATACCGCTTGACCAGTTCGGCCAGTGCGGGGTGACCGTCGGTGCGCCGGAAACCAGGAAGCCAGCGGTGGGGATTGGTGTAGGTGACTCGCCAGCGCGGCCACTTCACCTGGAACGCCTCCATGACCGGATCCCCGGCCCAGCTGCCGGCGCGCTCGACGACGGCCTCGGTGAGCTCGTCCACGGTCAACTCGGCATCGGCCAGCGCGTCGGCGATCGCCTCGACAACGATGTCGATCTGCCCGGGTGACAACAACGCAGGCCCGGAGCGGCCGTTGCCCGCCGAGGCGGGCAGAGTCGACAGGGCACCCGTCCACATCGACAGGTCCCGCGTCGGCAGCAGGTGGACCGTGCCACGCGGACCGAACGTCTTGACCAGGCTGCGCTCGGTCCACAGGGCCTCCTGCACGTCCCTCTGCGTGATGCCGGCGCTCCGCACGCCGATGGACAACTCGGCGGCGGACATGACTTGGGCGTGCGCGCCGCAGATGGCACCGACGATGTCGGCCGGTCCGGCGTCGTGCGACGGCGCCATCAACCCATGCCGTTCGAGGCGTCGTGCGCTGACCTCAGACCACGACAGGCGTCTCACCGACGTCTTGGTCACGCTGTCATCATCGCCGACCCCTCGGACAGAATGAGCGGATGGCGAGAATCTGACCCGGCCGGTCCTGCTGATGTCATCGGGCTGATGCTGGCGAGTCCGATCATGTCGGCCTCGATACCCGGGGGCGTTCGACGACCGTGGCTGTTCAAGTGGGCGCTCCGGTGTGTCACGTGCTGCGATCCCGGCTGGTCGTGCTGGCGGCGCTTGTAGCGCTCGTCCCGGTGACCGCCGTGTCCTCGGCTCTGGGGCTAGTGGCTTCGGCAACGGCGATCCTGTCGCTCTGGTGCTGTGGGACCTCGGCGCCGAACACGGCCGGTCGTGACGGAGCAGGATCGCCGTTCCTGCAGGTGGCCGATTCGCCCGAGTCAGCGTGCGGCAGCGGGCACGATGGCTGCATGACGATCGACCTGGAGAAGGCTGCAGCCTTTCTGGCCGCCCATGCGCGGGTACTGGAACGTCGCCGCTTCGACCTGGTGTTCATGGGCGGAGGCGCGGCGTCTGCGCTGGCGGCGCTCGATGCCTATCGCAACGTCGATGGCGGCTACGGCTGGGGACTCGAGCCGGACCTGCGCACGCCTAACAGCCAACCTGTGGCCGCACTGCACGCGTTTGAGGTGTTCGACGAGGCCGGAGTCGAAGCCCAGCAGGCGAGGCAGTTGTGCGACTGGCTCGGGTCGGTGACGTTGTCCGACGGCGGGCTGCCATTCGCGCTTCCCGCCACCGATCCGGCCGGAAGCGCGCCGTTCTGGTTACATGTGGATTCATACCAGTCGTCGCTGCACATGACCTGCATGCTGGCGGGTATCGCGCATCTCGTCGGCCGGCATGACCGCGGGGTGCGTGACCACTCGTGGCTGCGTACGGCCACGGATTACAGCGTCCGGCACATCCGGGAGCTGGACCGCGTGACCGGCGCCCACGAGTT
>DAIUDS010000067.1:0-11314 GCA_036845485.1 Jiangellaceae bacterium | reverse complement strand
AGCAGGGCCTGTGACCATCCGCGGGGATCAGAGTTGGCTCGTCGAGAAGGTGTCGCACGACTCGAGCCGGCCGCTGTCGAACCCCGTGTCGAACCACCGCTGCCGTTGCTCGCTCGAGCCGTGAGTCCATGACTCGGGGCTGACCGTGCCCTGGAAGCGCTCCTGGATGTAGTCGTCACCAACCACTCCGGCCGCCTCCAGTCCTTCGCGATGGTCCTGGGCATCGATGTCGGTGATCAGCGGCTCGCCGCCCTCGACCGGGTTGTTCTCGGCATGCCGTGCCCACACGCCTGCGTAACAGTCTGCTTGCAGCTCGAGACGCACAGCGCCGGAGGTTGGACCGGAGCCCGGCTGGACTTGTTGCATCTGCCCCGTGAGGTTCTGGATGTGGTGGCCGTACTCGTGCGCGAGCACGTAGGCCTCGCCGAAGTCACTTCCGCTGGCGCCGAACCTCGTCCTCAGCTCGTCGAAGAACCCGAGGTCGAGGTAGACGCCAGTGTCGGCCGGGCAGTAGAACGGACCTACCTGTGACGACGCGGTGCCGCACCCGGTTGTCACGGAACCTGTGAAGAACGTTGTCACGGCTATCGGGTAGTCGGCGCCGCGCCGAGCGAACTCGTCGGTCCAGTAGTCCTGGATCGAGTTGACGTAGAGCACGAAACGGCAGTCGGCATTCTCGTCGATGTCAGCAACGGTGCGGCATTCGGTCTGGAGGTTGTCGATCGAGCCGGGCTGGGCCTGGATCTGGTTGGTGCTGTCGTCAAGCAGGCTCGCGGGGTTGGCGCCGGTGCACAACGCCAGCAGAAGCAGAGCGACGGCGCCAAGGCCTCCTCCCGCAGCGATGCTGCCGCCCCGGCCGATACCGCGCCGATCGGAGATCTGCGAGGTGTCCAGACGCGCTCTGCGGTTGAACTTCACCGTCCGGCCTCCTCGCCCGACCATGTGCCGACGGCCGAAGTTCGGACGTCGGACCGTAGGATGCTCGCATGATGCCCGTGGCGAGCTGATCGTAAGCGGTTTGTCCGGTCGAGCTCCGGCACGCTCGGCACCGTGCCGGCACTCTCCGGCGAATGATCATCGCTGTCGTCCCGAGACCACGGAGCCCTTCGAACAATGATCACTGCCATCGAGCTCCAGGTGCGTGTCAGCGCCCAGGTTCTCCTCGAACGTGCGAGCTTCGGGATCGGGTCCGGTGACAAGGTGGGCTTGGTCGGGCGCAACGGTGCCGGCAAGACGACGCTCACGCGCATTCTGGCGGGCGAGGCGCAACCCGGCGCCGGATCGGTCACCCGGACCGGGCCGGTCGGATACCTGCCGCAGGACCCCCGCGTGGGTGACCCGGGCGTTCTTGCCCGGGACCGAATCCTCGGTGCCCGCGGGCTCGACACGGTCGTCACCGGGATGCGGCGGGCCGAGCAGCAGATGGCCTCCACCGAACCGGACGAGCACGAGCGCGGTATGCGCCGCTACACCAGGCTCGAGAACGAGTTCCTCGCGAATGGCGGGTACGCCGCGGAGAGCGAAGCGGCCGCGATTGCCGCGAGCCTCGGGCTCCCGGACCGGGTGCTCGGACAACAGCTGCACACGTTGTCGGGCGGGCAGCGGCGCCGCGTCGAGCTCGCTCGGATCCTGTTCTCAGACGCCGAGACACTGCTGCTCGACGAGCCCACCAACCACCTCGACACCGACTCGATCGTGTGGCTGCGGGACTTCCTGCGGGCGTACAAGGGCGGCATCGTGGTGATCAGCCACGACGTGGCGCTGCTCGACCAGACGGTGAACAAGGTCTTCCATCTGGACGCCACCAGAGCCGCCCTGGACGTCTACAACGTGGGTTGGCGGACGTACCTCCAGCAACGGGAGACCGATGAGCGCCGCCGGCACCGCGAGCGCGCCAACGCCGAGAAGAAGGCGGCAGCGCTCAAGGCCCAGGCCGACCGGATGCGCTACAAGGCGACGAAGGCGACCGCGGCACACAACATGGAACGCCGGGCGAACCGCCTCTTGGCCGGCCTGGACGAGCAGCGGCGAACCGAGAAGGTCGCCAGGCTTCGGTTTCCGGACCCGGCTCCGTGCGGCCGCACGCCGCTGACGGCATCCGGCCTGTCGAAGTCGTACGGCTCACTGGAGGTCTTCACCGACGTCGACCTGGCCATCGACCGCGGAAGCCGGGTCGTCGTTCTGGGGCTCAACGGTGCGGGCAAGACGACCTTGCTGCGTCTGCTCGGCGGCATCGAGGACCCGGACACCGGAATCGTCGCGCCCGGCCACGGACTCAAGCTCGGCTACTACGCCCAGGAGCACGAGACGCTCGACACCTCGCGCACCGTTCTGGAGAACTTGCGCACGGCTGCACCCGACCTTCGGGAGGTCGAAGCCCGGCGGGTCCTCGGGTCCTTCCTGTTCTCCGGTGACGACGTCAACAAGCCGGCCGGCGTACTCTCGGGGGGCGAGAAGACACGCCTGTCGCTCGCGACGCTGGTCGTTTCGAGCGCCAACGTCCTGCTGCTGGACGAACCGACCAACAACCTCGACCCGGCGTCCCGCACAGAGGTGCTCGGTGCGCTCCGATCCTTCGCCGGCGCGATCGTGCTGGTCACGCACGACGAGGGCGCGGTGGAGGCGCTGGGGCCCGAACGAGTGGTCCTGCTGCCCGACGGCGTCGAGGATCTTTGGAACCCCGACTACTCCGACCTCGTAGCACTCGCGTAGCCGGAGCGCGGCATCGGTCTCGAGCCGGATCTTGCGTTCGGCTGGCGTGAAGCGGAAATGCGGCGGATCATGGTCGTCAGCCGTGAACTGACGATCTTCATAGGAGGATGCGTGGCTGAGAAGCTGGCAAAGGGCGCACGGATCAGTGGCGGCGTGCGCGACAGGCTCGCCTCCGATTTGAAGAGGAAGTACGAAGGCGGCAAGAGCATCCGGGAGCTCGCCGGTGAGACCGGACGTTCGTACGGGTTCGTGCACCGCCTGCTTTCCGAGGCCGGCGTCGAGCTGCGCGGTCGCGGCGGCGCGACCAGGGGTCGGAAGAAGAGGTCCTGACCGACCGGATTCCGGCCGAGACGCTGGAGTCGGGTGGGCTCCGCTTCTCGGCCGAACCGCCGCTCGGCCGTGTCACCCTCGCCCGCCCCGAGACGCGCAACGCCCAGACGCCGGCGACCTGGCGGGCGCTGGCGGCCCTGGGAGCGTCGCTGGATCGTGGCCTGCGGGTCGTGGTCCTCGACGCCGACGGCCCGTCGTTCTCGGCCGGCCTCGACCGCCGGATGTTCAATGCCGCCGGCATCCCCGGTGAGCCGAGCCTGGCCGACCTCGCCGCACTCGAACCGCACGTCCTCGAGCAGACGATCGCCCAGTTCCAGTCCGCCTTCACCTGGTGGCGGCGATCGGCGGCCGTCACCGTGGCCGCCGTGGCCGGCCATGCCGTCGGCGCGGGCTTTCAGCTGGTGCTCGCCTGCGACCTCGTCGTGTGCGCCGAAGACGCGCGGTTCGCCATGCGGGAGACGTCGCTGGGCCTCGTGCCCGACCTGGGCGGCACCGCCCACCTGGTCGAGGCCGTCGGTTACCCGCGAGCTCTGGAGATCTGCGCGACCGGCCGGTGGGTGGGTGCGCGGGAAGCCGTCGACCTGGGTCTGGCGATCGCCGTGGTGCCTGCCGCCGAACTCACCGCCGCCGTCGACGACCTGGTCACGGTGCTGCTGGCCGCACCCGCGGGCGCGTTGCGGGAGACCAAGGCGCTGCTGCGCGACGCCGGCCACCGCTCGGATGAGGCTCAGCTCGTGGCGGAGCGCGCCGCTCAGGCACGCTGCCTGGCCGAGCTGGCCAACGCGCTGCGACCATGACGGCATGCGCATCGACCGCCTGGACCACCTGGTGCTGACCGTCAACGACATCGAGGCGACCGTCGACTTTTACCGCCGGATCCTCGGCATGGAGGCGATCACGTTCGGCGACGGGCGCCGGGCAGTGACCTTCGGGAAGAGCAAGATCAACCTTCACAGGGCGAGACAGGAGCTCGAGCCGAAGGCGGCGGACCCTCGACCCGGTAGCGCCGACATCTGCCTGATCGCAGACGGCACACTCGACGCGGTTGTCGACGAGCTCGAAGGCAACGGCGTCCGGATCGAGGAGGGTCCGGTGACCCGTACCGGCGCGCTGGGGCCGATTCGGAGTGTCTACGTCCGCGATCCGGACCGCAACCTCGTCGAGATCAGCACCTACTCCTGATTCACCCACAGCGAAGTGCCGGCGGACGGCGGAAGAAACATGCCCCGGCCGGCGTTGCTCGGGTCGCGCCGTGCTGCGACGGTGACGACGAATGGGAGGCTGTAGCCGGTGTCGATGGGTGGCCATTCGGGCGGATACTTCGCCTCGCGGTCGTTCTCGCGCGACCGGAGCGTCACCCGCCAGCGGCTGGCCAGGGGAACGGCGCGCAGGATCCTGCGGTACGCGCGCCCCTATCGCCGCTTCATCGCCGTCTTTCTGGTCACGACGGTGATCGGGGCGGCCACTGCGGCCTCCGTCCCGTTGCTGCTGAAGTTCGTCATCGACGACGGCGTCACGCCCGGCCGCCGTGATCTCGTGGTGTTGGGCGCGCTCGCGGTCGCCGGGCTGGCAATCGTCGACGCGGCTCTCGGCCTGGTGGGCCGATGGGCATCGGCCCGGGTGGGGGAGGGTCTGATCTACGACCTGCGCACCGAGGTGTTCGATCACGTGCAACGCCAGCCCGTCGCGTTCTTCACCCGCACCCAGACCGGCTCCTTGGTGTCGCGGCTGAACACCGACGTGATCGGCGCGCAGCAGGCGTTCACCTCGACACTCTCGCAGGTCGTCAGCAACGCCGTGACTCTTGTGCTCGCCGCTGGAGCGATGATCGTGCTCTCGTGGCAGATCACCGTTCTGGTGCTGATCATGCTGCCGTTGTTCCTCCTCCCGGCGCGCTTCGTCGGGCGCAAGTTGGCCGACATCTCACGGGAGTCCATGCAGCTGAACGCCGACATGAGCCAGACGATGACCGAGCGGTTCAACGTCGCGGGGGCGCTCCTGGTGAAGATCTTCGGCCGCTACGACCGCGAGACCGTCGGGTTCGGGTTGGCGGCCGGACGGGTGCGCGACATCGGCGTCACACAGGCCCTCTACGCGCGCTACTTCTTCACTGGCCTGACGCTGCTCGCGTCGCTCGCGACGGCTCTCGTGTACGGCGTCGGAGGCCTGCTCGCCGTCGACGGCACGCTGCAGGTCGGAACCCTGGTCGCCCTGGCAGCGCTGCTCACCCGCCTCTACGGGCCGCTCACGGCCCTGTCCAACGTCCAGGTGGACATCATGACGGCTCTGGTGAGCTTCGAGCGGGTGTTCGAGGTCCTCGACCTGGAGCCGATGGTGCGCGACCGGCCGGACGCTCGCCCGCTTCCGGCCGACACCGGCCCGCTGGGCATCGAGTTCGTTGACGTGCGCTTCCGGTACCCGTCGGCCGACGAGGTGTCGCTGGCGTCCTTGGAGGCTGTAGCCCGTCCTGACCCGGGCCAGTCCGACGAGGTCCTGAAGGGCGTGTCCTTCCGAGTCGAGCCTGGCCAGCTGGTGGCCCTGGTCGGCCCCTCCGGAGCGGGGAAGTCCACCATCACCCACCTGGTCTCGCGGCTCTACGACCCCACCGGCGGCATCGTGCGCCTGGGCGGGCACGATCTGCGCGAGCTCACCCTCGAGTCAGTACACGAGGCGCTCGGCGTCGTCCCCCAGGACGCCCACATGTTCCACGACACGATCGGCGCGAACCTGGCCTATGCCCGGCCGGACGCGACCGAAGCCGAGATGCGGACCGCCCTGCAAGCGGCGCAGATATTCGATCTGGTCGCGTCGCTTCCCGACGGTCTCGACACCGTCGTCGGAGACCGGGGCTACCGGCTCTCCGGGGGCGAGAAACAGCGCCTGGCCATCGCCCGCCTGCTGCTCAAGGCACCGCGGGTGGTCGTGCTGGACGAGGCCACCGCCCATCTCGACTCGGAGTCGGAGGCGGCCGTGCAGGAAGCCCTGGACACCGCCCTGTCGGGCCGGACGTCGCTCGTGATCGCGCACCGGCTGTCAACGATCCGCGGCGCGGACCGGATCCTCGTGGTCGACGACGGCCGGATCGTCGAAGTGGGCAACCACGACGAGCTGCTCACGGTGGGCCGCCTCTACGCCGAGCTGTACCGCACGCAGTTCGCACCGCAGGCAGGCGTCGTCCGATAGGGCCGGGCACCGCCCATTGCTTCGGGCGGTGCCGGTTCACAGGGCCCGCATGGCGCCTCCGTCGATCGGGATCATGGCCCCTGAGACGTACGAAGCCGCCGGCGAGAGCAGGAAGGCCGCCACGGCAGCGAACTCGGCGGGCTGCCCGTAACGTCGCAGCGGGATCCCAGCCGACCGGCGCTGCCTCGCCTGCTCGGGATCGCCCTCGAGGGCGTCGAGCTCGCGAACGCGATCGGTGTCGATCCTCCCGGGCATGAGCCCGTTGACCCGAATGCCGCGGGGGCCGAGCTCGTCGGCCAGTTGCTTGGCCACCACGGCCAGGCCCGGACGCAGCCCGTTGGAGGTGGCAAGGCCGGGTATCGGCGACCGCACGGAGGTGGACAGGACGAAGGCCAGCGAGCCGCCGTCGTCCAGCGCGCCACCGATCACCCGCCCCAAGCGGACAGCGCCAAGGAAGATCGTGTCGAACGCGGCCCGCCAAGCATCGTCGGACGTGTCGTCGACGGTGCCTGCCGGCGGCCCGCCGACGCTGACCAGGCCACCGTCGAGGCGGCCGAAATGTTCGTGAGCGGCAACGACGAGCCGCTCCGGCGTGCCGGGGTCGGCGTTGTCGGCCACGAGCCCGGCCGCATTCCGACCCAGCTGTGCGGACGCCAGGCGCACGGCGTCCGGGTCGCGAGCGGACAAGAGCACCCTGGCTCCGTCGCTCACAAGCGTCTCGGCGACAGCCCGGCCAAGCCCGCGGCTCGCGCCGGTCACGATGTAGACCCGCCCGTCCAGCCCAAGATCCATCCGGCCATCTTGCCCTACACCCGAGTGCTAGGTCGCCCGTACGATCCACGAAGTGGACAGCAGCGTGGTTGGGGTCTCGCGATGGGTGGCCGAGGCGTCGCGGCTGACTGTGCTCACCGGCGCCGGCATCTCCACCGATTCCGGCATCCCGGACTTCCGAGGACCGCAGGGGGTCTGGACCAAGAACCCCGCTGCGCAGCGGATGTCCACGCTGGACCGGTACGTCTCCGACCGAACTGTCCGGGAAGAGGCGTGGCGCAATCGGCGGACACATGTTGCCTGGACGGCCGAGCCGAATGCGGGTCACCGGGCCCTGGTGGCCCTCGAACGGGCCGGAAAGCTGCGGGCCCTGGTGACCCAGAACATCGACGAGCTCCACCAGCGGGCCGGATCATCACCGGACGTGGTCATCGAGGTTCACGGCACCATGTGGCAAGCCGAGTGCCTCGCCTGCGGCGATCGCCAGCCGATGCGCGACGTGCTGGACCGTGTCGATGCGGGAGAGGCAGACCCGGGCTGCCGGAGCTGTGGAGGGCTGCTCAAGTCCGCGACCGTCTCCTTCGGACAGTCGCTGCGGCCGCAGACGTGGCAGGCCGCGCTCGACGCAGCCTGGGACTGTGACATGTTCCTCGCCGTCGGCTCGTCGCTGCAGGTCCACCCGGTGGCCGGGCTGTGCGACGCCGCTGTCGCGGCCGGCGCCCGGCTGGTGATCGTCAACGCCGAGCCCACGCCCTACGACGGTCGCGCGGACGCGGTCCTGCGCGAGCCGATCTCGTCGGTCCTGCCGGCCCTGGTGGACCAGGCCCTCAGCTAGCGGCCTCATGAGGGCGCTCTACGCCTGGCCAGTGGCCGGGCCGGGAACCTCGCTCAGAAGCAGGGCCGAGGTGACCAGCGGGATGTGGCTCATGGCCTGAGGGAAGTTGCCGACCATCCGGTCGATGCGGGGGTCGTACTCCTCGGAGAGGAGCCCGAGTTCGTTGCGCAGCGAGAGCAGGTACTCGAACAGCTCCCGCGCGCGATCGCGCCGGCCGGTCAGATACAGCGCCTCGACCAACCAGAAACTGCACGCGAGGAACGCCCCCTCGTCGCCGGGCAGCCCGTCCACGTCGTGTTCCGTGCGGTAGCGCAGCACGAGTCCGTCCTGGGTGCACAGCTCCGCGACGATGGCGTCGACCGTTCCGACGATCCGCGGGTCGTCGGCGGGTAGGAAACCCACGATCGGTAGCTGCAGCAGCGAGGCATCCAGCGCCGGCAGGCCGTAGGTCTGGGTGAACGTGTTGCGCTGGGAGTCGTAGCCCTTCGCGCACACCTCCGCATGGATCGTGGCGCGCAGCGCTCGCCACCGGTCGAGGTCGCTGGACCGGCTGCCCTCCTCCTGGATGGCCCTCACCACCCGGTCCGCCGCGACCCAGGCCATGACCTTCGAGTGCACGAAGTGCCGCCGCTCGCCGCGGACCTCCCAGATGCCCTCGTCCGGTTGGGTCCATCGGTTCTCCAAATGCCGGACGAGGTGCTCCTGCAGCGCCCAGGCGTGCCGTTCGAGGGCCAGGCCGTGCCGCCTGGCCCGGCTCAGGGTGTCGATCACCTCTCCGTAGACGTCGATCTGCAGCTGCTCGGCGGCCGCGTTGCCCACCCGCACCGGATACGAGCCCTCGTAGCCGGGAAGCCAGTCCAGCGAGTACTCGATCAGCCGCCGCTCGCCCGCGACCCCGTACATGATCTGTAGGTCGTCCGGGTTGCCGCCGATCGCGCGCAGTAGCCAGTCACGCCAGGCCTTCGCCTCGTCGACGTAGCCGCTGCGTACGAGAGCGTCGAGGGTGAACGCAGAGTCACGCAGCCAGCAATACCGGTAGTCCCAGTTGCGGACGCCGCCGAGGTTCTCCGGCAGCGAGGTCGTGGGCGCGGCGACGATGCCGCCGGTCGGCTCGTAGGTCAGGGCCTTGAGCGTCACCAGTGACCGCAGCACGGCCTCGCGGTACGGACCGTCGTAAGTACACCGACTCGCCCACTCCGTCCAGAACTGCTCGGTGAGCACGAGCGTCTCGCGCGCATCGGCCGGTTCGGGCACCGGCAGGTGGGACGCGTGCCAGGTGAGCACGAACGACACCTGCTCGCCGGCCGAGACCGTCGCGTCGGCGTGTGTGGTCAGGTGACGGCCGTAGGTGGGCACATCGGCCCGCAGCGCGACCGCGTCCGGACCGGAGATGCCTACGACCTGCTCGTCGATCCGGTGGACCCAGGGCACGGAGCGCCCGTAGTCGAAGCGCAGGCGCAGTTCGCTGTGGACGTGGACCCGGCCTGACATGCCCTCCACGATGCGGACGAGATCGTGCGCGCCGTCGCTCGGCGGCATGAAATCGATGACCCGGACCGTTCCGTGCGGCGTGTCCCACTCCTGCTCGAGGACGAGAGTGTCGCCGCGATACCGGCGGCGGTCGGCGTTTCCGGCACCGACCGGTGCGATCCGCCAGTAGCCGTGTCGCTGGTCACCGAGCAGGGAGGCGAAGCAGGCGGGTGAGTCGAACCGCGGCAGGCAGAGCCAGTCGACGGTGCCGTCCTTGGCGACGAGGGCGGCCGTGTGCAGATCGCCCAGCAACCCGTGGTTCTCGATCGACCGCCCCATCGGCCTCCCTTCACGACCCTTCTGCTGCGATCACCCGATCAGGTGCCGGAACCTACCCCTGATCGCTCACGATCTCGGGAGTCCTGCCTGGGCTCGCGGCGTATGCGCGACTCCGCCCGGACGAGGAACACGAAACCGCCGATTCCGATGCACGCGAACAGGAACCATTGCACCGCGTACGACAGGTGAGGCCCGGCATCGGTGCTTGGAGCGGGCGGTGGGACCGGGGCCCGGGCGGGACCGGGGACCTCCGACACCAGCTCGAGCCAGGCACCATAGAGCGGATAGGGCAGGGCCTGAGCGATCTCGTCGACGTCGACATAACGAATCACGCCCTCGCCGGGGTCTCCACCGGTACCGCGTCCCTCCTCACTGGGGCGTATCCGACCGACGACCTCGACGTCGCCCGCGGGGGGCAGGGGTAAGGCAGGCACGGAGGCGGCGGACCCGTCCTGAGCCACGAAGCCGCGGTCCACCAGCACGGCGGTCCCGGTATCGGTCACCAATGGCGTCAGGACGTGGACGCCGGGCGTGCCCTCGAGGGGCCGCAGCCGCACCACCATCTGGTGATCGACGTCGTACCGGCCCGCCGCCTCGACCGGCGTCCACACCTGATCCGCCGGGACCGGGATGCCGGCCGTGAGCACGTCCTCGACCGGCACAGGGTCTCGATGCGCGTTGGCTTCGACGACGGCGTTGCGGGCCTGGCGCTGGTCGTTCCGATCCAGCTGCCACAGGCCGAGCCGCACGAAGGCAGCCACCAGGACAAGCCCGGCCAGGATGCGAAATGCCCAGCGGCGAGACGCCAGGAAGCCGAACACATGACGACCGTAGACGGTGGACGGCTGCGGTGTCCGCTGCGGGGCATAGGCTGGGGGGTCAAGCGTCCGGCCAAGGCATGGAGGCGGAGTGCTCGTCGACCGATACGGCCGCATGGCCACCGACCTTCGTGTCTCGCTCACCGACCGGTGCAACCTGCGCTGCACGTACTGCATGCCGGCCGAGGGGCTGGACTGGCTTCCGACGCCGGAGATGCTCACCGACGACGAGGTCGTGCGGCTGGTACGGATCGCGGTCGAGCGGCTGGGGGTGCGGCAGGTTCGCTTCACCGGGGGCGAGCCGCTCCTGCGCCGCGGCCTGGTCGACATCGTCGCGCGATGCTCGCAGATCACGCCTCGCCCCCAGCTCTCGCTGACGACCAACGGAGTCGGTCTGGCCCGGCTCGCCCCCGCACTGGCGGCGGCCGGGTTGAACCGCGTCAACGGCTCCCTCGACACCCTCGACCCACAGCGGTTCGAGGCCATCAGCCGGCGTCGGCGGCTGTCAGATGTGCTCGAGGGCTTGGCGGCGGTGGCCGCGGCCGGCCTCCAACCGGTCAAGGTCAATGCCGTCCTCATGCGTGGCATCAACGACGACGAAGCCCCGCGGCTGCTTCGATGGGCGCTGGACCGGGGCTACCAGATTCGGTTCATCGAGCAGATGCCGCTCGACGCCCAGCACGCCTGGGATCGCGAACAGATGGTCACCGCCGAGGAGATCCTCTCGTCGCTGCGGGCGGAGTACCACCTGACACCGGTCGGTGCCGACGAGAGAGGCAGCGCACCGGCCGAAACGTGGCTGGTGGACGGCGGGCCGGCCCGGGTCGGTGTGATCGGCTCGGTCACACGTCCGTTC
>DAIUDS010000066.1:0-11413 GCA_036845485.1 Jiangellaceae bacterium | reverse complement strand
CGCAAACAAGCAGATCGTCATGACCTGCGACCGGCCGCCGAAGCAGCTCTCCAACCTCGAGGATCGCCTGCGCAACCGTTTCGAGTGGGGTCTGATCTGCGACGTACAGCCACCGGACCTCGAGACGCGTATAGCGATCCTGTCCAAGAAGGCTGCTCAGGACCACCTGAACGTGCCGCCCGACGTCCTGGAGTACATCGCCAGCCGGATCGCCACCAACATCCGCGAACTCGAGGGTGCCCTGATCCGGGTGACCGCCTTCGCCAGCCTCAACAGGCAACCGGTCGAGCTCGCCCTGGCCGAGGCGGTACTGCGCGATCTGGTGCCGACCGACAGCGGCCCCGAGATCACCGGTGCGACGATCATGGCTCAGACCGCCGCCTACTTCGGCCTCACCATAGAGGATCTCCAAGGCACCAGCCGGAGTCGGGTTCTGGTCACCGCACGGCAGATCGCCATGTATCTCTGCCGCGAGCTCACCGACCTGTCACTGCCCAAGATCGGTCAACAGTTCGGAGGCCGTGACCATACGACCGTCATGCATGCGGAACGCAAGATCCGACATCTGATGGCCGAGCGTCGCAGCGTCTTCAACCAGGTCACCGAGCTCACCAACCGAATCAAGCAACAGGCGAGAAAGTCGTGATCTACTTCTCACAGCCTGTGGAAAAAACTGTGGACTTGTGCGGCAAGGTTGCGGGCCGACAGGGGACAGGCGCGGCCGGCCTGTGCACACCCGTTCGGCGTCCACGGCGGCACCCCGGCGATTCCCACAGCACCTCTGGATGGCCAATGCGGCTTCTAGCTGGGCGGATGAGCCTTGTCCACAGCATCCACCGCCGCTACGACGATGACGAGAAGACAAGAGGATTCTGCCAGGACGCGCACTTGCCCGGCCTCGACCTGTGGATTACACAGGCGGGTCCGCTTGTCCTTCCCGCGTGGAAGGATGGCGACCGCCCGTGCGGGTGGGCGGGCGTGACGACGGGTTCGAGTCGGGCTGTGCCCGGCGGGAGGACGGTGGAGCAGTGAAGTTCCGGCTCGAACGCGACGTGCTGGCCGAGGCTGTGGCGTGGACGGCACGCACGCTGCCCAATCGTCCCACCGTCCCGGTGCTCGCGGGCCTGCGGATCGATGCCGCGGACGGGTCGGTCACGTTCTCCTCGTTCGACTACGAGGTGTCCGGGCGGGTCACGGTGGAAGGTGAGGTGGCCGATCCGGGCACGGCCCTCGTCTCCGGACGGTTGCTGGCCGACATCGGGCGCTCGCTGCCGGGCCGACCGGTCGACGTCACCGCTGACGGCTCGAAGGTGGTGATCACGTGTGGCAGTGCACGCTTCACCCTGCAGACGTTGCCGGTCGAGGAGTACCCCGAGCTGCCCGCACTGCCGGAGTCGTCCGGCACGGTCGACGCCGCAGTGCTCGCCGAGGCCGTCAGCCAGGTCGCGGTGGCCGCGGGGCGTGACGACATGCTGCCCACGCTCACGGGCATCCGGATCGAGATCGAGGGCGAGACCGTCACCTTGGCGGCTACCGACCGCTACCGACTCGCCGTCCGGGAAATGACTTGGCGGCCGGAGCGGCCAGAGGTGTCCGCCGTCGCGCTGGTGCCGGCCCGCACGCTGGTCGACACGGCGAAGACGCTCGCCGGTGAAGGCCAGGTCACGCTGGCACTCCCCGGCGGTGCGAGCGACAGCCTGATCGGGATCGCAGCCGGCGGCCGGCGCACGACCAGCCGGCTCATCGACGGCGAGTGGGTGCCCAACTACCGCCGGCTGTTCCCGGCCGAGACCGCCACGGTCGCGAGGGTGGAGATGCCTGCCTTGGTCGAAGCCGTTAAGCGTGTTGCATTGGTCGCCGAGCGCAACACCCCGGTTCGGCTGACGTTCGAGGACGGCCAGGTGGTGCTCGAGGCCGGCAGCGGAGACGATGCGCAGGCGTCCGAAGGGCTGCCCGGTTGGGTCGACGGCCCGGCCATCGCCACCGGCTTCAACCCGGGCTACCTGCTCGACGGCCTGCAGGCCATCGACGCCCCGTTCGCCCATCTCTCGTTCACCGAGCCGCTCAAGCCCGCTGTGCTTCAAGGGGCACAGAGCGCGGAGGGCGATCCGGTCCCGGGCTATCGCTACCTCGCCATGCCGATCAGGCTGTCCAGCTGAAGCCGGCACACCGCCGTCGTCGGAGGTAGACACCATGGAACTCGGTCTGGTCGGGCTCGGGCGCATGGGCGGCAACATGCGAGAGCGGCTTCGCCGCGCGGGCCACACTATCGTCGGTTACGACCGCAACCCGGAGGTCAGCGACGCCGCAAGCCTGGGCGCCATGGTCGAGCAACTGTCCGTGCCGAGAGCCGTCTGGATCATGGTCCCGGCCGGCGCCGCAACACGCTCCGTGGTCGAGGAACTGGCCGCGTTGCTCACCGATGGTGACGTCGTCATCGATGGTGGGAACTCGCGCTGGACCGATGACCAGACCAATGCCGCATACCTGGCCGAACCCGGCATCGGTTACGTCGACTGCGGGGTCTCCGGCGGAGTGTGGGGGCTGGAGAATGGTTATGGCCTGATGGCTGGCGGCGCGGGCGCCGATGTCGAGCGCCTGATGCCGGTTTTCGACGCACTGCGGCCGGAAGGCCCCCGCGACGAGGGGTTCGTGCATGCCGGTCCGGTCGGTGCCGGGCATTTCGCCAAGATGGTGCACAACGGGATCGAGTACGGCCTCATGCAGGCCTACGCCGAGGGATACGAGCTGCTCGCCGCCACCGACGTCGTCACCGACGTTCCCGGCGTCTTCAAGGCATGGTCCCGCGGCACCGTCGTGCGGTCGTGGCTGCTCGACCTGCTGGTAGCCGCGCTGGAGGAAGACCATGGCCTGGCCGGCATCAAGGGCTACGTCGAGGACTCCGGCGAGGGCCGATGGACGGTCGAGGCCGCCATCGACCACGCGGTGCCGGCACCGGTCATCTCGGCCGCACTGTTCTCACGGTTCGCTTCCCGACAGGACGACTCGCCGGCGATGAAGGCCATCGCGGCACTTCGCAACCAGTTCGGCGGGCATGCGGTCCGAGCTGCCGACGAGGCAGGCCCTACCTCCGGCACCGGCGACGCTCGCACCTGACGCATGTACCTCTCGCACCTCTCGCTCGCCGACTTCCGGTCTTACGCCGAGGTCGAGCTCCCGCTTGAATCCGGCGTCACCGCGTTCGTCGGGCCGAACGGGCAGGGCAAGACCAACCTGGTCGAGGCCGTCGCCTACCTCGCGACGCTGGCCAGCCACCGGGTCGCACACGACGGACCGCTGGTGCGGCTGGGCTCCGAGCGTGCTGTCGTCCGCGGCAACATCGTGCACGGCATGCGCTCCAGCCTGATAGAGGTCGAGATCACCCCCGGTAGGGCAAATCGGGCCAGGATCAACCGCTCTGCCGTCCCTCGGCCGCGCGATGTACTCGGGCTGCTCCGCACCGTGCTCTTCGCGCCCGAGGACCTGGCGCTGGTCAAGGGCGACCCGTCCGATCGCAGGCGGTTCCTCGACGATCTGCTCGTGGCGCGGGCGCCGCGGTTCGCAGGCGTCCGGTCCGACTACGACCGGGTGCTCAAGCAGCGCAACGCCCTACTCAAGTCGGCCGGCGCCGCCGTGCGGGCCAGCCGGGGCGGCGCCGGCAACGTTCCGGACCTGCGCACGCTCGACGTGTGGGACACCCACCTGGCCCGGGCCGGCGCCGAGTTGCTGGCCGCTCGGCTCGAACTGGTCGAAGGATTGCGGCCATTGGTCGCCAAGTCCTACGACGCCATCGCCGAGGGCATCACGAAGGGCGACGCGCGGCTGGACTACAGGTCGTCGCTCGGCCCCGACGCCGACCTCGCCGCCGATCGGGATGTCCTGTCCGCTGTGCTTCTCGACGCGTCCGGGCGTATGCGCCGAGAAGAGATCGAGCGCGGTATCTCCCTGGTGGGTCCCCACCGCGACGATCTCGTACTCGGGCTCGGCCCGATGCCGGCCAGGGGCTATGCCAGCCAGGGCGAGGCGTGGTCGTTCGCCCTGGCCTTGAAGCTCGCGTCGTACGAGCTGCTGCGTATGCTCGGCGACGATCCCGTGCTGCTGCTGGACGACGTGTTCGCCGAGCTGGACGGAGGTCGCCGTGACCGGTTGGCGCAGCACGTCGCGCGGGCTGAGCAGGTCCTGGTCACAGCTGCCGTGCCGGCCGATGTGCCGGAAGGTCTAGTGGGTGCCAGGGTCGACGTCATGGGTGGCGACCTCCGGAGGATCCGATGACGGGTCCCGAGCCGGTGGGCTCGTCAGACCCCAGCCCGGTGCCGTCCGATGGCCCGGCAGCGGGTGAGGCGTGGGATCCAGACGGGACGGACCTGGCCCGGGCCCTCCTCGGGCGGGCGCGTGGTGGCGAACCGGCGGTATCCGGACAGCCGGTGCAGGGGCTGGACGCCCGCGGCGCGCGGCGCCGGCGATGGAGTCCGGGCGCAGGATGGAGCGGGCCGAACCGCGACGAGCGTGATCCGCAACGCCTCGAGAGGGCGGTCGAGCGGCTGGTCGGTGAGCACGGGTGGAGCCGGGACCTCGCTGTGCACGGCGTGGTGGCCCGCTGGGACCAGATCGTCGGCGCCGATATCGCATCGCACGTCACGCCGGAGAGCTACGCCGACGGCGAGGTCACCGTTCGAGCTGACTCGACGGCCTGGGCCACGCAGGTCAGACTCCTCGCGCCCAATCTGGTCCGGCGGCTGAACGAGGAGATCGGCGACAACACGGTGACCCGGGTCAATGTGCTCGGGCCGCACACGCCGACCTGGCGGAAGGGTCGGCGCAGCGTTCCCGGCCGCGGCCCCCGCGACACCTACGGCTGAGGGGTGGCGCAGGCCGATGTAGGCCGGTGCACGCCACCTGCGCGGGTAGGGGGATTAGACAACGACGAGTTCTTGCCACAGAAAGGCCACAGCGGCCCGTACAGTGCACGTTCTGGGGCCGGCTAAGGGTAGACTTCAACTACCACCCAGGCCGCTCCGGCCTCCTGCGGGCCACAGACGCCCGCGGCTGGTCAAGGGCGGCCTGATCCCTGGCAGGAGGTCTTCCACTCGTGACGCAGCCGGACACAACGGCAGCCCTGACCACGTCGTACGACGCAAGCGACATCACCGTCCTCGAAGGCCTCGAAGCAGTTCGCAAGCGCCCGGGCATGTACATCGGCTCGACGGGAGAACGCGGCCTGCATCACCTCGTCTACGAGGTCGTCGACAACTCTGTCGACGAAGCCTTGGCCGGCCAGGCCGACCGGATCGAGGTCACGCTTCTTCCCGGCGGCGCCGTCCGGGTGATCGACAACGGCCGAGGCATCCCCGTCGACGAGCACCCGATCGAGAAGCGACCCGCGCTCGAGGTTGTGATGACCACCCTGCACGCGGGCGGCAAGTTCGGCGATAGCGGTTACAAGGTCTCCGGCGGCCTTCATGGCGTCGGCGTCTCCGTCGTCAACGCCCTCTCCAGCCGGGTGAGGGTCGACGTCGCCCGTGACGGCTACCACTGGCACCAGTCCTACACATACGGCAATCCGGACGGCCCGGTCCGGCGAGGTGAGGCGACCCACGACACCGGCACCACCACGACCTTCTGGGCCAGCCCGGACATCTTCGAGACGACCGACTACGACTTCGAGACGCTGTCGACCCGGTTCCGAGAGATGGCCTTCCTCAACAGGGGCATGGCCATCGTGCTCCGCGACGAGCGCCCGCAGGGCATCGACCCCGGCGCCGAGGAAGACGTCGAGACCCAGCAGACGGCGGGCCCGCGTGAGGTCCGCTACCGGTACGAGGACGGCCTGGTCGACTACGTCACCCATCTCAACCGGGGCAAGGAGCCGGTCCACCGCACCATCGTCGCGTTCGAGGCCACGTCCAACGGCGAGCTCACCCAGACCATGAGTCTCGAAGTCGCGATGCAGTGGAACGCAGGGTTCACCGAGTCGGTGCACACGTTCGCGAACACGATCAACACCCACGAGGGCGGCACCCACGAGGAGGGCTTCCGCGCCTCGCTGACCTGGCTGGTCAACAAGTTCGCCAGGGACTGGGGAATTCTCAAGGAGAAGGACGTCAACCTGACCGGCGACGACGTCCGCGAGGGACTCACCGCGATCGTCAGCATCAAGATCGAGGAGCCGCAGTTCGAGGGCCAGACCAAGACCAAGCTCGGCAACACCGAGGCCAAGGCCTTCGTCCAGCGAGTCGTCAACGAGCAACTGGGCGGCTGGTTCGAGCAGAACCCGTCCGAGGGCAAGGCGGTCGCCCGCAAGGCACAAAGCGCCGCCATCGCCCGGCTCGCGGCACGTAAGGCGCGCGATGCCGCCCGCAGCCGCAAGGGCCTGCTGGGGGGCGGCGGGCTTCCGGGCAAGCTGGCCGACTGCCAGTCGACGAACCCGGAAGAGTGTGAGCTGTTCATCGTCGAGGGAGACTCCGCCGGTGGCCCGGCCAAGCAGGGCCGCGACCCCAGAGTGCAGGCGATCCTGCCGATCCGCGGCAAGATCCTCAACGTGGAGAAGGCCCGGATCGACCGGATCCTGCAGAACCAGGAGGTCCAGGCGATCGTCAGCGCGCTCGGCACCGGCGTCCAGGAGGAGTTCGATCTCAACCGTCTGCGCTACCACAAGGTCGTGCTGATGGCGGACGCCGACGTCGACGGCCAGCACATCCGCACGCTGTTGCTGACACTGCTGTTCCGGTTCATGCGTCCGGTGGTCGAGCACGGCTTTGTCTTCTTGGCCCAGCCGCCGCTGTACAAGCTGAAGTGGATGGGTCGCGACGCCGCGCCGGAATATGCATATTCCGACCGGGAGCGCGACGCCCTACGGGAGGCTGGTCAGGCCATGGGCAAGCGGCTTCCCAAGGACGACCCGATCCAGCGCTACAAGGGCCTGGGCGAGATGAACGACGACGAGTTGTGGGAGACCACCATGGACCCGGCGCAGCGGATCCTGCTCCAGGTCACGCTCGAGGACGCCGCACAGGCCGACGACATCTTCACCACGCTGATGGGTGAAGACGTCGAGAGCCGCCGCAGCTTCATCCAGCGCAACGCGCGGGACGTCCGCTTCCTGGACATATAGAGCGATGAGGTGCCCGAGCGAGGTACGAGCGAGGGACCGAATGCGACCCGATGGATAGAGCGATGAGGTGCCCGAGCGAGGTACGAGCGAGGGACCGAATGCGACCAGATAGACAGCTCTCGATGGCAACGCCGCGCGGCTGCTGCGCGTCATACCTGATGTGCGGCCCGTGTTGCTCACTGGAGGAAACAATCCGTGACTGACGACATCACGACCGAGGCCGTTCCGCCAGGCGGCCGGATCGAGCCCGTCGACCTCCAGGTCGAGATGCAGCGCTCGTACCTCGACTACGCCATGAGCGTGATCGTGGGCCGTGCCTTGCCCGACGTACGCGACGGACTCAAGCCGGTGCACCGCAGGGTCATCTACGCGATGTTCGACGGCGGTTACCGGCCGGACCGGCCGTTCTCCAAATGCTCACGCGTCGTCGGCGACGTCATGGGCAACTACCACCCGCACGGCGACACCGCGATCTACGACACGCTCGTGCGGCTCGGCCAGTGGTGGTCGATGCGCTACCCGCTGGTCCACGGGCAGGGCAACTTCGGATCCCGAGGCGACGACCGGCAGGCAGCGCCGCGCTATACCGAGTGCAAGATGGCACCGCTGGCCATGGAGATGGTCCGCGACATCGACGAGGAGACGGTCGACTTCTCGCCCAACTACGACAACAAGGGCGCCGAGCCCGACGTCCTGCCGGCCCGATTCCCCAACCTGCTGGTCAACGGCTCCGGCGGTATCGCTGTCGGTATGGCTACGAACATCCCGCCGCACAACCTGCGTGAGGTCGCCGCCGGTGTCCTGTGGTACCTCGAGAACCCCGAGTCCGACAGCGACGAGCTTCTCGAGGCGCTCCTGAAGCGGATCAAGGGCCCGGACTTCCCGACCAACGGGCTGATCGTCGGAACCAGTGGAATCGAGCAGGCGTACCGGACCGGCCGCGGGTCGGTCATCATGCGTGCCGTCGTCGACGTCGAGGAAGACAACAAGGGCCGAACGTGCCTGGTCGTCACCGAGCTGCCGTACCAGGTCAACCCCGACGCCTTGACCCGCAAGATCGCCGAGCTGGCGGATTCGGGCAAGGTGCCCGGCATCGCCGACCTTCGCGACGACACTTCGTCCCGCACCGGCATGCGGCTGGTCGTCGTGCTCAAGCGCGACGCGGTCGCCACCGTCGTCCGTAACAATCTCTACAAGCACACGCAGCTGCAGGACACGTTCGGCTGCAACATGGTGGCGTTGGTCGACGGCGTGCCGCGCACATTGTCGTTGGACGCGTTCGTCCGACACTGGGTGACCCACCAGATGGAGGTCATCCGCCGCCGCACGACGTTCCGGCTGCGCAAGAGGCGCGACCGGCTGCACATCGTGCTGGGACTCCTGAAGGCGATCGACGCGATCGATGCGGTGATCGCACTCATCCGCCGGTCGCACGATGTCGACGCCGCCCGGGCCGGTCTGAAAGAGCTTCTCGAGATCGATGACGTCCAGGCAACGGCGATCCTGGACATGCAGTTGCGCCGGCTGACCGCCCTGTCGCGCGAGGAGCTGCAGAATGAGCACGACACCCTTCGTGCCGAGATCACCGACCTCGAGGACATTCTCGGTTCCGACCTCCGCAAGCGGACGATCATCCGCGACGAGCTGGCCGAGCTCGTCGACAAGTACGGCGACGATCGACGCACCCGGCTGGTCGCGGCCGAGGGCGACATGACTGCCGAGGACCTCATCCCCGAGGAGCCGGTCGTCGTCACGATCACCCGCGGCGGCTACGCCAAGCGCACGAAGGCGGATCTCTACAGGTCCCAGAAGCGTGGCGGCAAGGGGGTCCGCGGCGCCCAGCTACGCGAGGACGACGTCGTCGAGCAGTTCTTCGTCACGACGACTCACCACTGGATCCTGTTCTTCACCAACCGGGGCCGGGTCTACCGGGCCAAGGCGTACGAGCTGCCCGAGCTGGCCCGCGATGCGAAGGGCCAGCACGTCGCGAACCTGTTGGCCTTCCAGCCGGACGAGAAGATCGCCAAGGTGCTGGCGCTTCGCGACTACGAGCAGTCGCCGTACCTCGTGCTCGCCACCAAGCACGGCCTGGTCAAGAAGACGCGGCTCACCGAGTACGACTCAAACCGTAGCGGCGGTGTCATCGCCGTGGCGTTCCGCAACGAGTCCGACGAGGTGATCGGGGCGGAGCTCGTCGGTCCGACCGACGACATCCTGCTGGTGTCACGCAAGGCACAAGCGATCCGATTCACCGCGACCGATGAACAGCTCCGGCCGATGGGACGTGCCACGGGTGGGGTTTTCAGTATGAAGTTCCGAGACGGCGACGAGTTGCTGTCGATGTCCGTGGTCCGTGACGGAACGGACTCGTATGTGTTCACCGTCACCGATGGTGGGTATGCGAAACGCACAGCCGTAGAGGACTACCGGGTCCAGGGACGGGGAGGGCTCGGCATCAAGGCCATGAAGATCAACGAAGGTCGTGGCTCGCTCGTCGGCGCCCTGGTAGTCACCGAGGGCGACGAGGTGCTGGCGATCCGCTCAACCGGTGGAGTGACACGAAGCCCGGTACGCGACGTGCCGGCCAAGGGTCGTGACACCATGGGGGTCAAATACGTCGCTCTCGGCGCGCGGGACGCCGTCGTTGCGATCGCCCGCAACGCCGAGGACGATGCGGTGTCGGAGTCCGTTTCGGCAGACCCCGGGCCCGGACTCGAAGGGTGATGGCTTGTGACGAGTAGCGGCGGGACACAGCGCCCGACGTCGGCCTCCGAGGTGCACGAGGACGCGCCGATCAGGGTCGAACCCACCATCGACGGTATGCCGTCGGGCAACGGCTCCGCCACGAACGGACCCGCGTCGGACCAAGGTGGACGCAGCGGTCACGCCAGCACCACGTCAAAGGCATCGACGGCTCTGGAGGTGGCCGCAGCCCTGCGAGCGCAGGCGTCGCGCGCCGCAGAGGCGACCCGGCAGGCCGGCTACCGGGTACAGGGTGCCTTGACGACCCAGCGGGATCCTGCCATCGACACGGTGAAGGCGCCACGGTCGGCGACGGCGGGTGCCGCATCTGCCCGGGCTGCCTCCACGACGGCTGCCGCCGATGCCACGTCGCCCTCCATGTCGGGCAGTCCGTACTACACGCCGACGGGTGCCGCGGCCGCGATAGCCGCCACGGCCCCTGCACGAAACAAGGACCAGGAATCGGAGCCCCCTCCGGCGAGCCCCACCGTGGCGCCGACACTGCCACCTCCGTACGCTGCGGCCACCCTCGCCTCACCCCTGGCCGCGGCACCGGCACCCGTGGTCCCCGCGCCCCCGGCCGCTCCCGGCCCCGTGTCCGGTGGTGAGGGCATGGTCGACGCGGCGGAAACCGAGGTCAGCCTTGACGCCCGGCCGGAGCAGCTGTACGCGCCCGCGCCGCCTCGAGGATCCACGACTCGTTCGACGGCCTCGACCCGACGCTCCACGCGGGTGCGCAAGGCACGGCTGCGCCTGCTCCGCGTCGACCCCTGGTCTGTGATGAAGACGGCATTCTTGCTGTCGGTCGCGCTGGGCATCGCGCTGTTCGTCGCGGTGGCGGTCCTCTGGTCGGTGCTCGACGCCGCCGGTGTCTTCACTGCCGTCGGCGACCTGGTGCGCGACCTGACGTCGTCCGAGACCAATGTCGGCTTCGAGCTGGAGAATTACACCGCGCTGTCGCGGGTACTCGGATTCACCACCCTGATTGCGGTGATCGATGTCATCCTTGTCACGGCCCTGGCCACCCTCGGCGCGTTCCTGTACAACCTGTCCGCCAGCCTGCTCGGAGGCCTCGAACTGACCCTCGCCGAGGACGACTGACAGGTTTGGGTCGTCGCCGCGCGCTGGGGTAACCTACTGCGGCGCGCCAAGCGTGCCCCGGGCCTATAGCTCAGTCGGTTAGAGCGCTTCCCTGATAAGGAAGAAGTCCCTGGTTCAAGTCCAGGTAGGCCCACCCATCATCGGCCGTGGTCAGCGCGGTTCCGATCGTGTTTGGCGGCGGTCTCGGCATCGTTGTTGATCACGACCGTCGAGAACGTGCCCGCATGACTGCTGGCGCCGGCCCAGCCCGGCCATGCTGCGGCGCCCGCGTCTGCTGCCTGGGCTCATTCCAGTTCCCGGAGCGCCGCCGCGCCGTCCGCCGGCGCCCACGGTTCTGTCGTCTCTGACGGACGATCGTCGGGGGATAGGGACGGGTTCGGCTGGCCACCGGCCCGTGGTCGGGCGTCGTCCCAGCTGCGGTCAAGCAGGGTCGCAAGCCTCCAGGTCCGCCCGTCGTCG
>DAIUDS010000065.1:0-11433 GCA_036845485.1 Jiangellaceae bacterium | reverse complement strand
TGAGGTGGCCGTCCTGGGCCCGGACGGGCGGTCGAACTTCGGCGCGCTCGCGCCGCGGATGCACGTCCGCTCGGCGGCGCGGGCCGCCCAGCTCGCGGCCACCATTCCCGCCACGTACCTCGTGTTCGACATCCTCGCCGTCGACGGCCTGCCGACGACGTCTCTCCCGTACGTGCAACGTCGGGAGCTGCTCGAGGCAGTCCTGGCAGCCGGGCCGAACTGGCAGGTGTCGCCGTCCTTCGTCGGCGGTGGTGCCGACCTGTTGGAGGCAAGCCGCCGGATGGGTGTGGAGGGCATCGTGGCCAAGCGGCTGGACTCGCCCTACCGCCCGGGTCAGCGCTCCGCCGAATGGATCAAGATCAAGAACCTCGCGATCCAGGAGGTCGTGATCGGCGGCTACACGGTCGGCCATGGACGGCGCGAGTCGACGTTCGGCGCCCTGCTGCTGGGATTGCCGGCACCGGGCGGGATGACGTACGTCGGCAGCGTGGGCACCGGGTTCGACGACCACCTGCTCGACGACCTGGCCGGGCGCCTGCAGCGGCTCGGTGCGAGCGCCACGCCGTTCACCGGCCCGGTCGATCCGCGGCAGGCGCGCACCGCACGCTGGGTCCGCCCGGAGCTGGTCGGCGAGGTGGCCTACGCGCACTGGACGGACGACGGACGGATGAGGCATCCGGTCTGGCGGGGCCTGCGCCCGGACAAGCGTCCCGATGAGGTGGTCCGGGAGGGCTGAGTGCCCTCAGGCCACCTCGAGGGGATGGGCCTCACCCTGGAGGGGTGCCATCAGATCGCCGTCCTGATCGACCCGGGCGAGCGTCTCGGCGTAGTCGAACCGCAGGGGCAGCCTGGTGCGTGCCTTCGACCGGGCAGTTCGCTCGACCTCCTCCCAGGTGACCGGCGCCGAGACCGTCGGTCGCTCACGGCCCCGCATCGAGTACGGCGCCACCGTCGTCTTCGCCGCGTTGTTCTGGCTCCAGTCGACGAGCACCTTGCCGGCGCGCGCCCGCTTCTCCATGCGCGAGATCACCAGGTCCCGGTGCTCGATCTCGAGACGCTCGGCAAGCCGGCGCGCATACCCGTGAACGTCGTCGACCGGGGCCTTGCCGTCGAGCGCGACGTACATCTGCATCCCCTTGGAACCGCTGGTCTTGGGGTAGGCCAGCAGCCCGTCGTCGGCCAGCGCCTCGGCCAGCAGGAGTGCCACCTGACAGCACTCGATGACCGTCGCGGGAGCACCCGGATCCAGGTCCAGGACGAGGCGGTCGGGGTTCTGCGGCTCGTCCCCGGCGACTCGCCACTGGGGCACGTGCAGCTCGAGGACGGCCAGGTTGGCCAGCCAGACCAGGGTGGGCAGGTCGTCGCATACGACGTACGTGACCGTCTCGCGGTTGCGCGTGCTGCCGGGCGAGGGCAAGGTCACCGTTCGGACCCACTCCGGAGTGCCACGTGGCGCGTTCTTCTCGAAGAAGCTCTCCGCCTCGACCCCGTCGGGCCACCGTTTACGGGTCAGCGGCCGGTCCGCCAGGTAGGGCAGGAGGACGGGCGCGATGCGGGTGTAGTAGTCGATGACCTCGCCCTTGGTCGTCCCCGTCTCCGGGTACAGAACCTTGTCCAGATTCGAGAGTCCCAGCTTGCGGCCCTCGACCTCCACGCTGACCTTCTTCGACGCCATGACGCCCAGTCTTCCCCACCTCCCGTTCGGTCAGGGTGCGGCTCGGCGCGTGTAAAGCCGTCATGGGATGGGCATGTACGGCGCAGCACGTGCATGAGTCCATCGAGGACGGAGCAGCCATGACGCTCGAAGACGACGACATGCAGACCAGCGGCCCGACCGGAACCGGCGAAGGACCCGCCGATCGCGGTGCTGCCGATGGCCCGCTCGACGGAGGTGCCGGCGAGGGTCCGGCCGACGGTGGCGCGAACCCGACCGGGGTCGACGGTGGAGCCGACGGCACCGCGGGCGAGGGTCCGGCCGACGGTGGCGCCGACGGCACCGCGGGCGGCGAGGGTCCGATGGACGGTGGAGCGAACCCGACCGGCGTCGACGGTGGCGCCGACGGAGGCGCGCGCTGACCGCAACGCCCGATCCGACCGCGGCACCGGGCGGCGTTCCCGGACACGCGGTGCTGCGTCGATGCATCTGCGTCGACCCGGACGACTTTTCCCGACAGTACTGGGGGCGGCAGCCGCTGTTCTCACGCGCCGCGGAGCTGACCGTGGCGTGGGGCGAGCCGTCCGGGTTCGGGGACCTGCTCAGCCTCGACGACGTGGACGAACTGTTGTCCCGGCGCGGCTTGCGCACCCCCTTCCTGCGTCTCGCGCAGGAGGGCCGGGTCCTGCCCTCCACGGACTTCACCGGCGGGGGAGGGGCGGGTGCCGAGATCGCCGATCAGGTCCTCGACGAGCGGGTGCTCGACCTCTACGCCCGCGGTGCCACGCTGGTCCTACAGGGACTGCATCGGCTCTGGCCGCCGCTGATCGACTTCGCCAGCCGGCTCGCGGCGGAGCTCGTGGTGCCCGTCGGGGTGAACGCATACCTGACCCCGGCCGGCAACCGCGGCTTCGCCACCCACTACGACACCCATGACGTGTTCGTCCTGCAAGTGGCCGGCCGCAAGAGGTGGCGGGTCCACGAGCCGGTGGTGCCGGACCCGTTGGACCGCCAGCAATGGGGTGGTCATGCCGATGAGGTGGACGCGGTCGCGAAGACGCCTCCGGTGCTCGACGAGGTCCTCGCCCCGGGCGACGCGCTCTACCTGCCGCGCGGCTGGCTGCACGCGGCCGAGGCGCTCGGCGAGCAATCGCTGCATCTCACCCTCGCGCTGCGCGCGACCAATCGGTTCGCCCTGGTCGAGGCATTGCTCGCCATGGCGGTCGACGAGCCGGCGCTGCGCGCAGGATTCCCGCTCGGTCTCGACGTCACCGACCCGGATCAGCTCGCTCCGCACCTGGCCGGGACCGTCGAGGCGCTGCGCCGATGGTTGGCCGGCGACGATGTTGCCGCCGCGGCCATGGCCCACAGGCTTCGTCAGCGCGAGTGGAGCTCCACCCGTCCGGCTCCCATACGCCCGCTCGCACAGACGGCCGCGACGACGGCGCTGGACGCCGACTCCCTCCTCGCCCCCCGGGACGGTCTGCGCTGGCGAATCGTAACCGTGGGCGCTGACCGGGTCGCCTTGGAGCTGCCCGACCGCACTCTCACCGTCCCGTCGTACTGCGAACCGGCCGTGCGGGCGCTCCTGGCCGGTCCGCAGATCCGGGTGGGCGACCTGCCCGAGCTGGACGAGGCGGACCGGTTGACCCTCGCCCGTCGCCTGCTGCGCGAGGCCGTCGCCGTCCCGGCCGACAAGGTCCGCTGACGAGGCCCGCGCCGGAACGTCCGTCGTCCGGTCGGGTGCGGAGATCGCTTTTTGGGGTACAGGCCTCGGGTGGGATCGAATGTCATCCGGATCGTCCGAGCAGACCACCGACGCATCGAGGACCTCGTCGAACGTCTCGGCCGCCCGCACCGGGCCGATGACTCCCTGCGGCGGCGGCTGGCGGCCGAGATCGCCGGTCATGCGGACGCGTCCGCCCGCGCACTGCTGCCGTTCGCGGAGAGCCGGGTGAGCGATCTGGGTGACGCTCGACGGTCGCTGGAGGAACTCACCGACCTGGCACGCAGGCTCGATGAATGTGTCGACCCTGTGCCGGCCGACCTGCTGGAGCGGGCACGGTCAGTCCTTCACCGACACGTCGAAGTCGAAGAGGGCGCGACACTGCGGCCGCTCGACCACGTCGCCAGGGTGTCGCGGCTTCGTGAAGTCGGCGACGCCTTCCGCCGGCGCAGCGCCGCGGTCGTCGCGGCCCGCCGCCCAGCGAGTCCACGGGCGACCGCCGCACGCGCAGAGTTGTACGAAAGGGCCCGCCGCTACGGCATCGCAGGCCGGTCGAGCATGTCCCGCGACGAGTTGCACGCGGCGCTACGAGACAGGACGTGCTGACATCGAGGGCTCCCGAGAGGCCCTCGCGATCGCCATCGTCGCCGAGGGGGAGGACGTACAGGCCGCTGAGCTCGCGCACGCACTGCGCAGGCGAGGTCACCGGGTCGACGTACACGCATTGACGAGGGCTACCGCCGACCAGGCTGCTAGCGCTGCCGACGAGCTGGGCGCTTCCTGGATCGGACTGCGTCCGGATGTGGTCCACGCACGCTCCTGGACGTCGGGTCTCGCGGTTCACGCCGCCCACATGTCACTGCAGGCTCCGGCGCCCTTGATCGTCGTCCAGGGGACGGTGGGCGGCGCACCCCTGACCGCAGTCCAGGCGCCCGAAGAGTTCATAGCGACGCTGGCCCGACGTGCCGTCCGGGTCATCGCAACGTCCGGCCGGCAGATCGAGGGCCTCGTCGCGTCCGGCGTCCGCCGGGAACACATCGACCTCGTGCCGGTGGGTGTGGACATCGAATCATTCACCCCTCGCGGCAGCATGCTCCCTCGCGGATCGGGGCCGAGACTCGTCACCGTCGGGCCGTGGGGCCGGGGATCGGGCCACGACACGGCCATCGCCTCACTTCGACATGTCCCCGGCGCCGAGCTGCTGGTCGCCGGAGGACCGCCGGCTGCATCCCTGGAGAAGGATCCTGAAGCCCGCCGGTTGACGGACCTGGCTCGCCGCTGGGGCGTGACGGCCAGGGTCCGGCTGCTCGGCCATGTCGCGCAGTCCGGCTTTCCGGCCCTGCTGCGCTCCGCCGACGTCGTGGTGTCCGTTCCTTCGCACGACGTCGATGGTGCCGTCGTCGTATACGCGATGGCCTGCGGCCGCGCCGTCGTCGCCACCGCCGTGGGCGGCCAGGCCGATGCGGTGGTGGAGGGTGCGACGGGTGTCTTCGTACCGGGAGAAGACCCGCGCGGGCTCGGCCGTGTGCTCCGAACTCTGCTCGGCGACACGGTCCGGCTCGACGGGTTCGGGCTGGCAGCGACGGAGCGCGCGCAGCTGCGCTACGCCTGGAGCCGCGTCGCGCAAGAGACCGAACGCTCGTATCGGAAGGCAATGGGCGTTTCGTGACAGAGCACTCGGGGAAGCAATGTCCAGGTCACAGGTATCTCGAGGAGGTGTCCCATGTCCACTGCGTTGGCCGACTACATACCTGTTGCGCCGGCTTCGGATCCCGAGTCCGCAGCCGACCTTCTCGTCGAACGGCACCTCTCGCTGGCGCGCCGGGTCGCGACCCGTTACGTGGGCCGGGGAGAACCCCTCGACGACCTCGTCCAAGTCGCCATGCTGGGGCTGGTGAAGGCCGCCCAGCGCTACGACCCCACCCGTGGCACGGAGTTTCCCGCGTACGCCGTCCCCACCATGCTCGGCGAGCTGCGCCGGCACTTTCGCGACTCGTGCTGGGCGGTCCGGGTGCCGCGTGGTCTCCAAGAGATGACGTTGCGGGTACAGACGACCGTCGACCGGCTGGCCCGCTCTCTGGGGCGGTCGCCGACCACGAACGAGGTCGCCGTCGAACTAGATGTCAGTGAGGACGAGGTCCTCGAGGCCCTCGAGGCAAACTGGGCCTACTCCACGACGTCGCTCGACGCGCCGTTGAAGGCCGAGGGGGGCGATGGTCCCACGGTCGGTGACCGCATCGGCGAGGTGGACGGCTCGCTGGATGACGTCGAGGCGCGGGAATCCGTGCAACGGGTACTTGCCAGGCTTCCCGAGCGCGAGCGTCGCATCCTCGTCCTGCGGTTCTTCGGGAACCGTACCCAGCGCGAGATCGCCGACGAGCTCGGAATCTCCCAGATGCATGTCTCCCGGCTCCTCGCCCGTACCCTCACCCGGCTCCGCGACCATCTCGTCGACGAGGTGCCGCTACCGCCGGACTGGGTCGAACGCAGCCGGTGGTCCCCGCGCGTGGCGGGGGGCGGGGGCTAAGATCGTCGCGCTGTGCGGCGCCGCCCTCGATCCCCAGCGGTCACGGAGCGTCACACGCGCCGCGCAGCCCGGCTGACAGGAGGCACCTGATGCTGCCGACCTCGGCCGATGCCGTGGTGGTCGGCTCCGGTCCCAACGGCCTGGTGGCCGCAGCGCTGCTGTCCGATGCGGGCTGGGACGTCGTCGTGCTCGAAGCACATAACCATCTCGGGGGGTCGGTGGCCAGCGCGGAGACCACGGCCGCGGGGTTCGTGGTCGATCTGTGCAGCGCGTTCTACCCGTTGGCGGCGGCCTCACCGGTTCTGAACGAGCTCGAGCTCGGGATCAGCTGGGAGCACGCGCCGCTGGTCCTGGCCCATCCGTTGCCCGACGGCCGGTGCGTCACGCTGTCCCGCGACCTGGACGAGACGGCGGACTCGGTCGGATCGTTCGCGGCCGGCGACGCCGCCCGCTGGCGGGCAATGGTCGAGGAGTGGGTGGACGTTCGTAACGATCTCCTCGACGTCCTGCTGCGGCCGTTTCCTCCGGTCCGCGCGGGTGCACGGCTGGCCCGCACACTGGGCCCGTCGGGGGTCGCGCGATTTGCCCGCCGTGCGGTGATGCCGGTGCGCGCTATGGCGGCGGAGGAGTTCGACGGCGAGGGTGCCGGGCTGCTGCTGGCGGGCAACGCGTTGCACGCGGATCTGTCCCCGGACAGCGCCGGTTCGGGAATCTTCGGGTGGCTGCTGGCCATGCTGGCGCAGGAGATCGGCTTCCCGGTGCCAAGGGGTGGGGCCGGCGTCCTGGCCGAGGCGTTGGCCGACCGGGCCCGGCGGCCGGGTGCCGTCGTCGTCACGAGCACTCCGGTCGAGGAGGTCGTCGTCCGAGGAGGACGGGCGCTCGGGGTGCGCACGGCTGGCGGCGACGCGGTCCGGGCCCGGCGGGCCGTGCTGGCGGATGTGCCCGCTCCTATCCTCTTCGGCGACCTGGTCGGTCGAGACGTGCTGCCCACGAGGGTCCGTGTCCTGATGGAGCGCTACCCGTGGGACGACGCCACGCTCAAGGTGAACTGGGCGCTCTCCGGGCCGATGCCCTGGAAGGCGGAAGCGGCGCGCCTGGCGGGCACGCTGCACGTAGGCGCAGATATGGACGGGCTGTCCTGGGTCTCCGCGTCCCTGGCCCGCGGAGACGCACCCGTCGAGCCGTTCCTGCTCGTCGGACAGATGACGACGACCGACCCTTCCCGATCACCTGAGGGCACGGAGTCGCTCTGGGCCTACACGCATCTGCCCCAGGAGTTGGCCGGTGACTCCGCCGCCGCGGACAAACAGGTCCGAAGGGTCGAGGCCGTACTCGAGGCCTACGCGCCAGGCTTCGGCGACATCGTGTTGTCGCGGCACGTACAGAGGCCGACAGACTTCCAGCACCGCAATCCGTCGTTGTTCCGCGGTGCCATCAACGCCGGTACGGCCGCACCGTTCAACCAGCTGGTCTTCCGCCCGTGGGCAGGGCTCGGCCGCGCGGAGACACCCGTCGAGCGGCTCTACCTCGCATCTGCCTCGGCGCATCCGGGCGGCGGCGTTCACGGCGCGTGCGGCGCCAACGCGGCACGCGCCGCCTTGCTCGAAGCGCGCGGAACCCCCGGACGGGCTGCTTCCAAGCTGCTGCGCTCGGTGATCCGGGCTGCGAACTCCTGATCATTTGCCTCACGGTTGGAGCACTACCTTGAGGCAGCCGTCGCGCTTGCCCTGGAAGGTCTCGTAACCGAGCGGTGCCTCGGACAACGGAAGCCGGTGCGTGGCGAGATCCTCGACGCCGAGCGGGTCGTCGGGGCCGGTC
The DNA here is from genome assembly GCA_036845485.1 of Jiangellaceae bacterium. Classification (GTDB taxonomy): domain Bacteria; phylum Actinomycetota; class Actinomycetes; order Jiangellales; family Jiangellaceae; genus DAIUDS01. The sequence continues at coordinate 3,708 of DAIUDS010000065.1, read as the reverse complement.
AGGAGCGGCAGGATCTCGTCGACCCAGCGCCGTACGTGGGCCTGGCCCATCCGCAGCTGAACCCCACGGTCGAACATCTCCATCATCGGCATCGGGTCGAGCTGTCCTGCGTACACGCCGACGACGGACACCGTTCCGCCCCTGCGCACCGCCTTCACGGCAGTGTGCAGGGCGTCCAGCCGGTCGACCCCCAGCCGCTGGGTCAGCGGCCGCGCGAGGACGTCGGGAAGCAGTCCGGCCGCGGTCTGAGCCACTTTGGCCACCGGAGCGCCGGTGGCCTCCAAGCCGACTGCGTCGATGACGACGTCGGGACCGCGGCCGTCGAACGTGTCGAGCAGCGCCTCGGTCAGGTCGTCGACCCCGGTGCTGTCGATCCCCTCGATGCCGTGCATCTGCGCCGTCTCGACCCGCGACAGGACGGGGTCGACGCCCACGACGCGTCCTGCACCCATCTCGAGCGCGACCCTCGTGGTCAACTGTCCGACCGGACCCAGTCCCAGCACCGCGACCGTCGAACCCGGCGTCACATCGGCGAAGCGAACGGCCTGCCATGCCGTCGGAAGGATGTCGGAGAGGTAGAGCCATCGTTCGTCCGGTCCGCAGGTGGGAACGGGGATCGGACCGAAGTGGGCCATGGGCACCCGGAGGAACTCGGCCTGACCGCCCGGCACCGCGCCGTACAGCGAGGTGTAGCCGAACAGAGCGGCACCCTTGCCGTGTTGGCGAACCTGGGTGGTCTCGCACTGGGCGTACAGCTGCTGCTTGCACATGAAGCACGACCCACATGCGATGTTGAACGGTACGACGACACGGTCTCCGGGCCGGAGTTGCGGAACCTCCGCGCCCACCTCCTCGACAATCCCCATCGCCTCGTGGCCGAGCACGTCGCCTTTCTTCAGGAACGGTCCCATGACCTCGTAGAGGTGGAGGTCGGATCCGCAGATCGCCGTGGAGGTCACCCGCACGATGGCATCGGTGGGTTCCTGGAGCCTCGGGTCGGGCACCTCTTCCACCCGCACGTCGCGTTTGCCCTGCCAGGTGACTGCCTTCACCGCGTGACCTCCCCGGTCAGCCGCGGGCAAGCAGATAGATCACGAGCATGATCCCGACACCCACGAGGAGGGCAGTGGTGACGACCGGCAACAGCCGGTAGCTGCGGGACGTACGGTTCTCGCCACCGTCGTCGTGAGGCGGTTCCACCATCGTGTCCTCCTGGTAGGACGTGCAACGAACACCTTCGGGTTGGCACTACCCGGATTCCGATCACCGAACCGCTGCCGCCATGTGACCTGGTTGTGTGTTTCGCACAGGTTCGCCGGGGTATCGAGGCCGGGTAGTCGGAGGGAGCCGTCCGATGCCGAACCCGAAGGTAGACCGCAACCAGGGCGCCGCTCGCCAGGCGTCCGACCGCAACCGCGATCCGGGAGCCGATCCCGACGCCGAAGGCATGCCCGACGTCATGGACGACAGGACGCCCGGGATGGGCGACGTCCCGGAACCCGAACAGCCGTCCGTCCCCGCCGAGGAGCCGGTCGTGTCGACGGCGTACGGCACGACGCAGCGCGAGCAGGCCGAGGGCGAGTGGCTGGACGCGAAGCTGGCGAAGGAGGAGCCCGAGGAGTGGGCCACCGAGGACGAGCGGTCCGGCCTGCCCGCCGAGGAGGCAGCCGTCCGGGTGGAGCAGGAACCGCCGGAGTGACGGCCTGCTGTTGACACCCACGACCGTCCGACAAGGAGCAGACGACCATGGTCGAGGACCGCACGGGCAAGCCGCCACAGGAGCAAGCCCGTCCCGGGCACACCGGGCCGATGGAGCCGGACCCCCGTGACGAGATGGCCGACTACCTCGGCCGTGGGCTGCTCGAGGGCCGGCGGGCGCTGGTAACCGGTGGGGATTCGGGTATCGGCCGGGCCGTCGCGATCGCCTTCGCCAAGGAGGGCGCTGACATCGCGATCGCGTACCTCTCCGAGGACGACGACGCCCGCTACACCGCGGAGCTGATCGAGAAGGCCGGCCGGCGGGTCGTCCTGCTCCCCGGCGACCTGAGCGAGCCCGCCCACTGCCGTGAGGTGGTCGCTCGCACCGTGGAGGAGCTCGGCGGACTCGACATCCTGGTGAACAACATCGCCTATCAGGAGCCGCAGGACGCGCTCACCGACATCGACGACGACCAGTGGGACAGAACGTTCCGCACCAACATCCACTCCTACTTCTGGACCACGAAGGCGGCGCTCCCACATCTTCCGGACGGCAGCGCGATCCTCAACACGTCGTCGATCAACGGCTTGCGTGGCAACGACTCCTTGATCGACTACTCGGCAACCAAAGGCGCCATCCTGGCGTTCACGTACTCGTTGGCACAGTCGTTGGTGCAGCGGCGGATTCGGGTGAACTGTGTCGCTCCCGGACCGGTGTGGACGCCGCTCATCCCGGCGACGATGCCGACGGAGAAGACCGAGAAGTTCGGGCAGCAGGTGCCGATGAAGGAAGCTGCCCATCCCGACGACATCGCCCCGTCGTTCGTGTTCTTCGCCTCCGAACGGCTGTCTGGCTACTACTCCGGGGAGGTCCTGGCCCCGATCGGGGGTGAGACGCTGCCGGGATGACGTGTGCCGCGGCGTTGTGACGAGCGACTTGACGATTAGTTGTGTGCGCGGTACACAGTGGGGCGTGACGACGTCCGGGACCGCTGGTGGTCGCTGATGGCAGAGCTCGAGGTCCGCAACCAGGCGCTCGGGGGCTGCCTCATCGTTCGAGTGGTGGGAGAGCTGGACGTCGCCACGGCCCCCGTGCTGCGTGAGCACATCCTCGGCCAGCTGGCTTCGGGCCAGACCAGGATCGTGATCGAGCTGAGCCAGGTGCCGTTCCTCGACTCGACCGGGCTGAGCGGGCTGATCGTCGCCCACCACGAGGCAAAGGCTCGCGGTGGCAGCCTACGGCTGGCCTGCGTACAGCCCTGGGTGTTGCGCGTCCTCGAGATCACCCGGATGGACCGGTTGTTCGAGCTGTACGACGACGTCTGCGGCGCTCTGGAAGCTGCCATGGGTTCGGCTGACCCGGTGGCCGGCGTCCGTGCCGGGACGACGTCCACGACGCCGTAGTCGATCACGTACAGCCGCACGACGCGACCCTGACCTGGAAGTTTGCCGAACCGGTTCCCATGGGGAGGTTTCGCTCGTGACGAATACGGCCAGGATCAAGCCGCATATGCCGTCGGACTTCTCCGACGGCCTCGGTCTCTTCGACCGCTTCGCCGGGATGGCGTCTCGATTCTTCTCCCGGGCGTGGTTCTTCTCTTTCTGCGCCCTGCTGGTGGTCGTCTGGGCACCGTCCTACTTGTTGATCAAGGACCTCGACACCTGGCAACTGATAATCAACACGGCCACCACCATCGTGACCTTCTTGATGGTCGCGTTGCTTCAGAACAGCCAGACCCGCGCCAACGCCGCGGTGCAGGACAAGCTCAACGCCATCGCCGATGGCCTGGCCGATTTGATGAGCGCGCAATTCGACCAGACGCCAGGTCTGCGTCTCGACGTTCAAGAGTTGCGCGCCGCCGTTGGTCTGGAGGAGCACGTGAGTACGTGAACAGCGGCGACGTGACCGTCGTGGCGGTGCTGGTGATGGCTTCGTGGGTGGCCGTCGGCGTGCTACCGGCAGGGTGGTCGGCTACGGGCCCGATCACGAACCGCTGCTGGTCGACGTCG
>DAIUDS010000064.1:0-11624 GCA_036845485.1 Jiangellaceae bacterium | reverse complement strand
CTCATCGAGGCGATCGAGTCCCGTGTCATCAAGGGAGAGGAGCGCAAGTACCTCGTCCTGAAGGTCACCCAAGGTGATCTGACCGTTCGCGTCCCCGCGGACAACGTCGATCTGGTAGGCGTCCGCGACGTGGTCAACCAGGAGGGCCTCGACCGAGTGTTCGAGGTCCTTCGCGCGCCGCACACCGAAGAGCCCACCAACTGGTCCCGTCGCTACAAGGCCAACCTCGAGAAGCTCGCGTCCGGTGACGTGATCAAGGTGGCCGAGGTCGTCCGCGACCTTTGGCGGCGCGAACGTGACCGTGGCCTGTCGGCGGGCGAGAAACGCATGCTAGCCAAGGCCCGGCAGATCCTCGTCTCCGAACTTGCCCTGGCCGAGCACACCAACGAGGACAAGGCCGAGACGCTGCTCGACGAGGTCCTCGCCAGCTGAGCATCCGAATAAGCCCCTGCTCCTGCGCCTGGGAGCGGGGGCTTTCGGCGTTTGGTGTCGCGTGCATGTTGCGTCCGCGTCCCATTTGATCACGTAAACCACCCTGAGCCGCCCTCTACTAGGCTGCAGACCTGATGAAGCGGGGTTCCGGGGTTTACGTGATCAAACTCGGCTGGGCGGGCGAGCCGTGACTACAGCGTGCATCGTGCTCGCAGCCGGCCGGGGCGACAGGCTCGGTCCGGGTACGCCGAAGGCGCTGCGCCTCCTCGGGGGCGAGCCGCTTCTCGTGCACGCCGTCCGGTCCGCCGTGGCCTCCGGGGTCGTCGACCTGGTCGCCGTCGCAGTCCCTCCGTCGGAGTCCGACGACGTACGTGACTTGCTCAAACCGCATGCACCGGAGCTTGTCGTCGTCGCTGGGGGGGCGACGCGCAAGGCCTCGGTCGCAGCCGCCCTGGCCGAGGTACCCGCCCCGGTCGACGTCGTCCTCGTCCATGACGCCGCCCGGTGTCTCACGCCGCCGGCGTTGTTTGCTGCCGTCACGAGCGCGGTCAGGCGCGGCGCCGACGCCGCCGTGCCGGTGCTCCCGGTCACCGACACCGTCAAACAGGTCCACGGCAACAAGGTCCTAGCGACGCTCGACCGGTCCGAGCTCTACACGGTGCAGACCCCACAGGCATTCCGCCGAGCCGTGCTCGACCATGCCCACGCGACGGTCGACGAGGACGCGACCGACGACGCCGGCCTGGCAGAACGCGCGGGAGCAGCGGTGCGCGTCGTCGCCGGAGACGACGATGCCTTCAAGATCACCCGACCGCTGGACCTCCTCCTTGCAGAGATCGTGCTGTCCCGACGTGGGGCGGTTGCATGAGGCCGCGGGTCGGCGTCGGCGTCGACGTCCACCCGTACGAGACGGGACGTCCCTGCCACGTCGCGGGCCTGAGGTGGCCGGACGAGCCGGCCGGATGTATCGGGCATTCCGACGGTGACGTCGCGGCACACGCTGCGTGCGACGCGCTGCTCTCAGCCGCCGGCCTGGGTGACCTCGGAGCGGTCATCGGCATCGACCGGTCCGAGTGGGAGGCTGCATCGGGCACAACGCTGCTGGCCGAGGTCGCCCGGCAGGTGCGATCGGCCGGGTTCGAGATCGGCAACGTCACCGTGCAGGTGGTCGGCAACCGACCCCGGATCGGCGACCGTCGGGAGGAGGCCGAGAAGGTGTTGTCCGGCGCTGTCCAAGCGCCGGTGTCCGTCAGCGGCACCACGACCGACGGTCTCGGCCTGACCGGACGTGGCGAGGGGCTTGCCGCCGTGGCCACCGCACTCGTGCTGGCCCGCGACGAACCCGCCCGCGACGAGGCTGGCGGCACTGCGTAGGGCCAGCACGGGTTCGCGGGCGTGCCTTGGCCCGCCGCCATCGCCGATACCCTTGTGCGGTGAGTCTTCGCCTGTACGACACCGCCATCCGTGAGATCCGCGACTTCGTCCCGCTTCGGCCTGGCAAGGTCGGGATCTACCACTGTGGCCTGACCGTGCAGGGGCCGCCGCATATCGGCCACATCCGCAAGGAGGTGGTATTCGACGTCCTGCGCCGCTGGCTCCAGCACCGCGGCCTCGACGTGACGCTCGTCGCCAACGTCACCGACATCGACGACAAGATCCTCGCCAAGTCCGCCGGCGCCGAACGGCCCTGGTGGGCATGGGCGTTCGAGAACGAGCGAGAGCTCGACGACGCCTATGCGGTGCTCGGCTGTCTCCCCCCGACGTACCAGCCACGGGCGACCGGCCACATTCCGGAGATGGTCGAGCTCATGACCACGCTCGTCGAGCGTGGACACGCCTACGTGGCCGTGGACGGGTCCGGCGACGTCTACTTCGACGTCAGGTCCTGGCCTGCCTACGGCGAGCTGTCCCACCAGCGGCTCGACGACATGGAGCCGGCTGCCGACGCCGACCCGCGCGGTAAGCGCGACCCGCGGGACTTCGCGCTGTGGAAAGCCCACAAGCCGGGTGAGCCCGACACCGCGTCGTGGCCGACGCATTACGGACGCGGCCGGCCCGGCTGGCACCTGGAGTGCTCGGCGATGGCGGCGAAGTACCTGGGTACGGAGTTCGACATCCACGGCGGCGGACTCGACCTGCGGTTCCCGCACCACGAGAACGAGCTCGCGCAGTCCCGCGCCGCAGGTCAGGCGTTCGCCCGCTACTGGATGCACAACGCGATGGTGAACCTCGGCGGCGCGAAGATGAGCAAATCGGTCGGAAACACGCTGCTCGTATCCGAGGTGGTCAAGCGGATCCGCCCGGTCGAGCTGCGGTACTACCTGGTGGCCGCGCACTACCGCAGCGTGATCGAGTTCTCGGAGGAATCGCTCGCGGCCGACGGCGCGGCCTACCGCCGACTCGAGGGATATGTCCTGCGGGCGTCGGAGAACGTGCCCGGTGTGTTCCCCGGGTCGGTTCCGGTCGACTTCGCCGCCGCAATGGACGACGACCTGGCGCTCCCTCAAGCGCTTGCCGTCCTGTTCGACGCCGTCCGGGAGGGCAACGGCCTGCTCGCGGAGGGCGACGCGGCCGGCGTGCGGGCCAACCTGGCCTCGGTGCGGGCGATGCTCGGCGTGCTCGGGCTCGACCCGCTGGCGCCGCCGTGGGCCGGAGCCGCCGGTGCTGGTGGTGCGGCCGAGCGGTTGCACGAGGTGGTCGACGCGCTGGTGAGCGTGCTGCTCGAGCAGCGCCAGGAGGCCCGCGCCCGCAGGGACTTCACCACCGCCGACGCACTCCGTGACCGGCTCAAGGCGGCGGGCGTCGCCATCGAGGACACGCCGTCGGGCTCTCGCTGGGAGCTCGACGACGACGGCCGGGAGGGCTAGGCGTGCCGGGCAACTCGAGGCGGCGCGGTGCCCTGCGCAAGACCGGCACCAAGAAGGGCATGGTGGTCGGGTCCGGTGGCCAGCGGCGCAAGGCCCTCGAAGGCAAGGGTCCGACGCCGCGCGCCGAGGATCGGCCGGACCATGTCAAGGCTCGCCGGGCCGGTGCGGCGGCTCGCAAGGGACGCGGATCCGGCGGTGCGCGTGGCCGGACGCCCGGTCGGCCCGGACCGCGCGAGCGCGGAGGTTCCGGCAGCACCGAGACCGTGGCGGGACGCAACTCCGTCGTCGAGGCGCTTCGCGCGCAGGTCCCGGTTAGGGCGCTGTACGTGGCCGAACGCATCGACGTCGACGACCGGGTCCGCGAGGTGCTGAAGATTGCTGCCGATCACCGGCTGCCGCTCCTCGAGGCGCCCAGGTCCGAGCTCGACCGGGTCACCGGGGGAGCCGTCCACCAGGGTGTTGCGCTCATCCTGCCGGCCTACCAGTACGTGCACCCGGATGACCTCGTCGCCGCAGCCCACGACGCCGACGAGGTCCCGCTCGTCGTCGCGCTCGACGGCGTGACCGACCCGCGCAACCTGGGTGCGGTCATCCGATCTGCGGCCGCGTTCGGAGCACACGGCGTCGTTGTGCCGGAGCGGCGAAGCGCCGGTGTGACCGCAGGGGCCTGGAAGTCGTCCGCGGGTGCAGCGGCGCGGGTGCCGGTCGCGCGTGCCACCAACCTGGCACGACAGCTACGGGCCTATGCGGACGCGGGCCTGTTCGTCGTCGGCCTGGCCGGCGCCGGCGAGGTCGACGTGCGGTCCGTGGAGGCGGCGGCTTCGCCCCTGTGCCTGGTGATCGGCTCAGAAGGGTCGGGTCTTTCGCGGGTGGTGCGGCAGGCCTGCGACCTGGTCGTCCGGATTCCGATCGCCCGCGAGGTCGAGTCGCTCAATGCCGGGGTCGCGGCGGGAATCGCGCTGTACGAGGTAGCGCGCGCCCGGCGCTGAAGCAGGCCGGCTGTGGCGTCGGCGGCCGGCGGTCGCGAGGATAAGGAGATGAGCCCGTCGCGGTCCAATGCGGAGCCCCCGGGCGACGAGCACGTACTCGACGAAATCGCCGGCGAGCTGTACGCGCTTCGGCCGGATGGGTTCGTCGCGGCCCGCGACGAGAAGGTGAGAGAGGCACGCGAGCAAGGGCAGGCACCGCTCGCCCGTTCGATCGCCGCGCTGCGACGGCCGACCCAGAGTGCATGGCTGGTCAACCTGTTGGTCCGCGACCAGCCGGATGCCGTCGAGGAGCTCATGGAGCTCGGCGACGGGCTCCGTAAAGCGCACCAGAACGCCGACGGCGCCGAGCTGCAGGAGATCTCGGCACAGCGGCGCAAGGCCGAGGCGGGCTTGCTTCGACGTGCGCGGGCACTGGCTGCGGAGGCTGACGTCGATGTCACGGCCGACATGGCGCGTGAGGTCGAGGAGACGCTCGCCGCGGCGCTCGTGCGTCCCGACGTGGCCGAGGAGGTGCGCTCGGGACGGCTCACCAAGCCCGTCGCCTACTCCGGGTTCGGCACGCTCCTGGCGGCCGTCCGGTCCGTTCCGACCGGCCAGCGCACGGGTCGCCGGGCAACCGAGGAGTCCCGGCGCCCGACGCGGGCCGGCACCGGAGCAGAGCGTTCCGGGAGTGCGTCACGGCGGCCGACCGCCGAGCGGGAGTCTCGCACCGACAAAGAGCGTGAGCAACGCGATGCCGCGGCGCACCGGGTCGACGAGGCCCGTGAAGCTCTCGGAACAGCTGCTGCCGAGCTCGCCGTGCAGGACGGGTCGGCACAGGACGCCGCCCATCGGCTGGAGGATCTCCAGAGCAGATTCGACGAGCTGCGGGCGCAGATCCAACAGGTGGAGCAGCAGCTTGGCGTGGCCGAGCGGGTCGCCAAGGTCGAGGCCAGGCGCTTGGACGCAGCACGGAGGGCCCACCAGAAGGCGGAGGCGGATCTGAAACGCGCCGAGGAGAATGCCCGCAAGTGACCCTGCGGGCTCCGGTCACCGCTCGGTCGTCACCACCGCCGTTCATACTGGGGCCGAGAGCCCGACCGGGAGATCCTCGAGGGCGAACGAGGCGGCAGGAGATACCGCCGCTGCACCTGGAGGTACGACGTGCCGGTGGACCGTATGCTGCCCACCCCGGAGGCCGAGGACCTGATCGCCCTCGTCCGCGAAATCGCCGACTCCGAACTCGCACCACGGGCCGGCGCGGCCGAGGCGGCTGGCGAATATCCCCGTGACCTTGTCGCGATGCTCGGTCGGTCGGGCCTGTTGGGCCTGCCCTACGACGAAGGCGGCGGCCAGCCCTTCGAGGTATACCTCCAGGTCGTGGAGGAGGTCGCGGCCCGGTGGGCCACGGTCGGGCTCTCGCTCTCCGTGCACACCATGTCCTGCTGGCCGATAGCGGCGTACGGGACGCCCGAGCAGCGCAATCACTGGCTGCCCGGGATGGTGGGTGGCGACCTGCTCGGTGCGTACTGCCTGTCCGAGGCGCACGCGGGCTCGGACGCCGCGGCGCTGTCCACCCGGGCTGTGCGCGACGGCGACGCGTACGTCCTTACCGGGGCAAAGGCCTGGATCACGCATGCCGGGCTCGCGGACTTCTACACCGTCATGGCCCGGACCTCCGACGACGGGCCCCGTGGCATCTCCTGCTTCCTTGTTCCAAGCGACGCCGAGGGACTGTCCTTCGGCGCTCTGGAGCGCAAGATGGGCCTCACGGCCTCACCGACCCGGGTGGTCAACCTCGACGGCGTCCGGGTGCCGGCCGACCACTTGATCGGTGCCGAAGGTCAGGGCTTCACGATCGCCCTGGCGGCGCTGGACTCCGGGCGTCTCGGCATCTCGGCCTGCGCGACCGGTCTCGCTCAGGCAGCGCTGGAATCCGCGACGTCGTACGCAAAGCAGCGCGAGCAGTTCGGCAAGCCGATCATCGACCACCAGGGCGTCGGGTTCCTGCTGGCCGACATGACGGCTGCGGTCGAGTCGGCGCGGGCCACCTACCTGGCAGCCGCACGGCGCCGCGACGCCGGGCGGCCGTACACAACGGCTGCCAGCGTGGCCAAGCTCGTCGCCACCGACAACGCGATGCGGGTGACGACCGATGCGGTGCAGGTACTCGGTGGGTCGGGCTACACCAGGGACTTCCCGGTCGAGCGTTACTTCCGCGAAGCCAAGGTCATGCAGATCTTCGAGGGCACCAACGAGATCCAGCGTCTGGTGATCGCCCGCAAGATCGCGCGGGCTCCGCTGCGATGATCATGGAATGACCGGCAGGTCCGGTTGGGTCGGGGGACCGGACAGGACCGCCCGCTCGTCAGGTTTGTAGCGCAGCACGTTCTCGACGTACGACTCCGCCGCCTCGACGATCCCGATCTCCTCATCGGACTGCTCGGACAGGTACCAGCGGTGCTCGAGCACCTCGTGGTAGATCTCCGGCCCGGAGAGCTTGCCGCGCAGCTCTCGTGGAACAGCCCGCAGCACCGGCTCGTAGCTCGCCGTGACCCAGTGGTAGGCGACGATCTCCTCGTCCTCGCCCTGTTGGTCGGTGGCGGCGGCATAGGCATCGAGGTCGTTGAGAAGGCGGCGGGCCTGATTCTCCTGGGCGTCGATGCCGGTGAGCCTGAGCAGCCGGCGGGAGTGGTGGCCGGGGTCGACGACCTTCGGTTGGACCCGGACCGTCCGGCCACCGATGTCGGTGACGATGTCAAGCTCGGCGACGTCGAAGCCCAGCTCGTTGAGCCGCTCGACCCGTCGCCCGATCCGCCACCTGTCGTTGACGTCGAAGGCCTCCCAGCCGGTCAGCTCATTCCAGAGGCTGTCGTAACGCTCGGCCACCTGGTCACTGGTAGCGGCCGGATCGACGGTCTCGTCGAGATAGCCGCCGGCCTGCAGGTCCATCAACTCTCCGGCGATGTTTAGCCTGGCGTTCTCGATGTCGTGGCGCCGCTGCCCGTCGGACAGGGTCCGGTGCAGTTCGCCGGTCTCGGCGTCGACCAGGTACGCGGCAAACGCACCTGCGTCCCGACGGAACAGGGTGTTGGACAGCGAGCAGTCGCCCCAGAAGAAGCCGGTGAGATGCAGCCGGGTGATGAGAACGACCAGGGCGTCGATCAGACGGTCGACGGTGTCCCGGCGCATCATCCGGGCGAACAGGGCGCGGTAGGGGAGCGAGTACTGCAGATGCCGGGTGACCAGCACCGGCTCGAGAGGCTCGCCGTTCGGTGCCTCCCGACCCCGGACGACGCCGACGGCCTTCACCGACGGCACCCCGAGCCGCTCGAGCTGACGCAACAGCCGGTACTCGCGGTCGGCGAAGGACTCGACCACCTCCTTGAGGGCATACACGAACCCGTTCAGGCGGGTGAACCGGACGACGTGACGCGAAATGCCGCGCGGCAGCGTGACCAGGTACCACTCGGGCCAGTCCTCGAGCGGCATGTCCCACGGCAGGTCCAGCAGGGCCTGCTGCTCGGCGGGTGCTGCGAGGACGCGAAGCTCCACGGCCGGGATTGTCCCATCCGCCGAGGGTTGCTCACATGAGCGCGAGCAGCCCTCGCACCGGGTCAGGAAGGAAGGCGCTCCCCGGTCTTGACGGAGAAGCAGTGCTCGCCGCCCTTCTTGATCCTCAGGTAGACCTTCTCACCCTTCTGGGGCTCGTTGCGCGGTTCGACCCGGGCGATGATCACGTTGTTGGCCAGGGCCGCGTCCGGGTCGGAGGCCGCCGGCCCCACCGCCTCGCCGTACAGGTAGGCGTCCGAGCCGAGCTCCTCCACCACGTCGACGACGACCGGGATGGAACCCCCGGCATCCTGGGGCGCCGGCTCCAGTGATTCCGGGCGAAAGCCGAGGATGACCTGGTCCGAACCCTCCGCCGATATGGCGTCGGCCGTGGGGCGCGACAGCGGGATGTGGGCGACACCCAGGTCGGCGTGGCCGTCGGTTATCTTGAACGTGGCGATGTTCATCGCAGGCGACCCGATGAAGCCTGCGACGAAGACGTTGGCCGGCTTGTCGTAGAGGCTCAGCGGGGTGTCGACCTGCTGCAGTATCCCGTCGTTGAGCACGCAGACCCGGTCGCCCATGGTCATGGCCTCGATCTGGTCGTGCGTGACGTAGACCGTGGTGATGCCGAGCCGGCGCTGCAGCGACGCGATCTGGGTGCGGGTCGATACCCGCAGCTTGGCGTCGAGGTTGGACAGCGGCTCGTCCATGAGGAACACCTGCGGTTCACGCACGATCGCCCGCCCCATGGCGACCCGCTGGCGCTGGCCACCGGACAGCGCCTTGGGCTTGCGTCCGAGGAAGTTTTCGAGTTCGAGTAGCTTGGCGGCGTCCTGGACGCGTCGGGCGATCTCGTCCTTCTTCACGCCAGCGATCTTGAGGGCGAAGCCCATGTTGTCGGCGACGCTCATGTGCGGGTAGAGCGCGTAGTTCTGGAACACCATCGCGATGTCGCGGTCCTTCGGAGGGATGTTCGTGACGTCACGCTCGCCGATGTGGATCGTCCCGTTGTCGACGTCCTCGAGACCTGCGAGCATCCGCAGGGCGGTGGACTTCCCGCTTCCGGAGGGGCCGACCAGGACGACGAACTCGCCGTCGCCGACCTCGAGATCCAGGCTGTCGACAGCGGGCTTCTCGGTGCCCGGGTAGATCCTTGTCGCGTTCTCGAACGTGACAGTGGCCATGGTGCATCGGTTCCTTCCACCGGCAGGTACGTGCCGGACGATCCGAGTGGAGGTTCGGGTGATTCTGCCCCATCTGCGCCCTGCAGTCACTAGGCGACAGTCGATTCTGGACATATGCCTTCCGCACTGGGCTCGGTCACCGTACCGTCTTGAGATACGACCACCCTGTTGACTCGGGAGGGCCCATGCGTATCACCGACGTGCTCCGAGCCAAGGGCGACGCCGTGGTGACGGTCGAGCCGCAGATCGACGTACGAACCTTGCTGGGTGTCCTCGCCGAGCACGGGATCGGGGCCGTCGTGGTGTCCACGGACGGGGAGACGGTCGAGGGCATCGTTTCCGAGCGCGACATCGTGCGGGCCCTCGCCGCCAGGGGCGCGACCATCATCTCCGAGCCGGTGTCCGCGATCATGACGAGCGATGTGAAGACGTGCGCACCGGACGCGCCGGTGGTCGATCTCATGCGCACCATGACCGAGGGACGCTTCCGGCACGTGCCTGTCGAGAGGGACGGGAAGCTCGCCGGGATCGTCAGCATCGGCGACATCGTCAAGAACCGGGTCGGCGAACTGGAGATCGAGCGCGACTCGTTGTCGCGCTACATCACCACCGGGACCTCGTAACGGTCGTCAGCGCGAACCGTTCTCCACCGCGATCACGCGGGGTAGCCGCGCGGCCGTCATCCAGACGTCGGTGGGCAGGACACGCTCGCTGCCGAGTTTGCGCATCTGAACGAGCAGTCGCGCCGCGGCATGCTCGGAACGGACGGGTGGCGCGATCAGGCGCTCGCGCCGAATCTTCTTGTCCGATGCCATGTCCTCAGCTTACGCGTCGTCGGCGAGCAGGGCGGCAAGCGTCACGGCGGCGGCCGCCACCAGGCCGCGGATCGCCTCCGAGGCCATGACGGTGAAGGCGTCGGCAGGTGCGTCGACGGCGATGCAGCCGATGACGCGCGACCCCAGGGGTGTCTCCTTGATCATCGGTGACGCCAGCACGACGCCGTACTTGCCGCGAACGCGCAAGAACTCCTCGTAGGCGAGGCCGTAGGTGAGGTCGTCGCCGAGACTGGGCCACTCGTCGGGCGAAACGTCGGCCAGCTGCTCGTCGAGCGCCGCGAGGTTCTCGACGACGTCCTGGCCGCGCTGGATGCACTGCCCGATGACGCCTAGCCCCGGCCGCCACGCGATGCCAGAGCTCACCCGGATGAGCAGCTGGAGTCTCAGCAGCCGCTCGAGCCGCGGCTTCACAAATGGCCAGATGCGCTGTCTGACCCGGTAGGCGGAAACGCCCAGCTGCCGAGCGTTGATCCCGGTGACCTCCTCGAGCTCGAGCAGGAGCGGCGCCAACACTGCCCGGGCCTGCTCGCGCAGCTCACCCGCCCTGCCATGGCGGCGCTGGTCGATCGCAGCCTCGGTAGCGGTGACGAACGCAACGAGGACACCCGCGACTATCAGAAACACGACCAGCGAGCCGGGAAGGGACCAGGCACCCGTCTCGTGCAGGCTCAGGCCGAGTCCGGAGATCGCCGCAACGGCAGCGGCCGACACGCGCCACCAGAACCGGACCGAGCCGTTCATCCGTCAACCGTATGAGCCGGGCTGGCCGTAGGGGCCGACCGACGCGCGAGGCGGAGTGCCGAGGTGGCATCAGCCGAGAGCAGGTCGGATGTCGCTCATCTAGGATCGGGACCGCCTCGCCGGCGTGGCGCAACTGGCAGCGCACCCGACTTGTAATCGGGCGGTTCCGGGTTCGAGTCCCGGCGCCGGCTCTTCTATCTGCCCTGGTAGGCCACATGAGGCCTGCAAGCCCCGTCAGCGCAGCGCTGGCGTGCTGTCCGCTCCGCGTGCAGAGTCGTCGGGGTAACGATCAGGTGGCATCAGAAACTCGCTCCCTTCCGGTAGCAAGTACGGCGCGCTCTCGCCGGGGACGCCGACCCGAAATGGTCGAGAGTCGAACGTCAGCCTCGTGCCGTGCGTGTCCCGAATGAGCCCGTGTCCCTTGTGGCCGGCACCTCGCTCCACTAGGACTTGTCCAGACATGTGAGTCAGCTCTGGCGAGGAGGGTCGGATGAGCGTTTACCGGGTGACCGATGTCATCGGCACGAGCACGCAGTCCTGGGAGGACGCCGCATCGGTCGCCGTCAACACGGCGCGTCAGACGATCCGCGACCTGAGGGTCGCCGAGGTCGTGCAACAGGACATCCACCTGGGTGAGGACGGCGATCTCACCTTTCGCACGAAGGTCCGCATCTCGTTCAAGTACGAGGGCGGGGCATAGATCGCCGGTCGCCTGCACGGCGGCTCCTCTATTGGCCCGAGCGACGCGGTCGTCAACGCCATGCGGCTCCGCATGGACGAGGCTGGTGCGCCGGACCGGCTACGGACATTGAGGCCACATTCGGGACACGCAACTTCCCGGGCCTGCAGGGACGGTTGAGCTTTGATGCGAACGGCGACACCCCCGGTGCCGCGGCACGCGCTTGACCGTGCGCGCCGGGTGTATCAGCGGCGGCATTAGCGCCTCTTCGTTCCTGTAGGCCAGAGTCAGCCGAGTCACCGCGCACACACGCGTGTGAGGGATCCCGAGGCTCGCGGGTGTCAGGCGCCGGCAGTCGATCG
>DAIUDS010000063.1:0-11656 GCA_036845485.1 Jiangellaceae bacterium | reverse complement strand
TGTGGATGGCCCACTGCCACATCGCCGAGCACATGCAAAGCGGCATGATGTTCAGCTTCAACGTGGCCCGCGACCGGGAGCAGGCCCGATGACTGCCGGGCCTGCGGGCTCGCTGCTGGACGTGCTGGTGATCGGCGGTGGCCAGGCCGGCCTGGCCATGGGCTACCACCTGGCGCAGTCCGGGCAGTCGTTCCAGATCCTGGACGCCGGCGCCGAAATCGGTGAGACGTGGCGGTCCCGATGGGATTCGATGCTGCTGTTCACATCGGGCCGGTATGACAACCTGCCGGGCCTGCCCTTTCCCGCTGCGCCGGAGACCTACCCGGCCAAGGACGACGTGGCGAACTACCTGCAGGCCTACGCGGCAAAGTTCAAGCTGCCGGTGCGGCTCAACATGAAGGTGACATCGCTGACCAGAAGAGGCGGCGGCTACATCGCGAAGGCGGGTGGCGAGGTGCTGGAGGCCCGGCAGGTGGTAGTCGCCACCGGGCCCTTCCAGGTGCCGTTCATCCCGCCGATCGCCGACGCGCTCGATCCCGGCGTGCACCAGATGCACAGCGCGCACTACCAGCACCCGCGAAGTGTCCCGCCGGGAAAGGTCCTGGTCGTCGGCGCTGCGAACTCCGGATGCCAGATCTCCCAGGAACTCTCGGCCACCCACCAGGTGGAGCTGTCCGTCGGCAAGCGCATCCCGGCGATCCCGCAGCGGCCGCTGGGCCGCGACATCTGGACCTGGGCGACCGCGCTGCGGCTGGACAAGGTGACGGCGGACTCGCGGCTAGGAAGGCGGCTGGCCGGGCGGGACCAGGTGATCGGGCCCGGGCCGCGCCGGCTCGCCCGCCGCCACGGCATCCGGCTCCGTCCCCGGGCAACGAACGCGGCCGGACAGACCGTGACCTTCGCCGACGGCAGCGTCGCGGACTTCGACGCTGTGGTGTGGGCCACCGGGTTCGCGGTGGACCACTCGTGGATCGACATCCAAGAGGCGAAGGACGGCCAAGGGCACATCCTGCACAAACGGGGCGTGACGCCCGCGCCCGGCCTGTACATGCTCGGCCTCACCTGGCAGCACACCCGCGGCTCCGCCCTACTCGGCTGGGTAGGGAATGACGCAGCATTCCTGGCCGGGCAGATCGCCCGCCGGTGAACCGAACACGCCCACCCACACACGTGCCCACACCCACACCACAGCGAGAACACTCGATACGCGTACCGGTTCTCTGGGGACTGGCATTCGGCGCCATCCAGGCGGCCTCGCCGTTCGCCATCTGGTGGCTCGACCAGGCAACCGTCCAGGCCCTCCTGCTAGCCGCGATCGCAGCGGTCTACATCGGGTTCGCAGTTGCAGACGGAAGACCCAAGGTGATCGCTGTCGAGTGCACCATCGCCGGCGCGTTCGTCTTGCTTGCTGCCGCGGGCGTCACCGGATCGGCCTGGCTCCTCGTCCTTGGCTACACCGGCCATGGTCTCAAAGACTTCTGGCAGGAGCGCAGGCACTACGTTGCCAACACACGATGGTGGCCGCCGTTCTGCGCCGCTGTTGACCTTCTCGTCGCCGTGGTCCTCGTCATCGAGATCGCCGTGGGAGTCGGATTTCATCACTAGCCAAGCGACGAGCGCTTCTCGTCGATCGGGACGGCAGGGGAAGCCACCGGCTGCTGGCGGGCGCGAACTCGACACGATGCAGATCAAGGATCGTCTCGGATCCCATCGCCCGGCTGTGTTTAGGTCGGCACGGCTAGGCCGGCGGTGTAGCGGCTGAGCGCCCACCGCAGGTGAAGCCCGTAGATGACCAACGCGGTGATGACGCCACAGCTGGCGCCGATGGCGATCACGAGGCCAGCACCGAGAAGGATAAGGGCGAGGCCGATGCCGGCCAGGATGCTGTTGATTGCGGCAATCATGCCACCGGCGGTGAAGAGGAGGTTCAGCGAGCTTGGACTCATGCCCATGGCTCGGGTGACCGCGACCCTCGGATCCCCGATGGTGATGTCTGCGAAGAATGTAAGCCCGTCGGGAACTAGGCTGCGGTAGTAGCCGCGTATCTGCTGAATCGCATACAGGTGCTTGAGATCCTCGATGCTAGCTGCGACCAGCCGGATGAAGGTGAATTCGCCGAGAATCAGCAATGAGGGGAGTACGGCGGCGGCGAACGGAACAAAGGCGGACCGGTCTCGGGCTACGAAGCCGAGGGCAATCAGAGTGCTGGACACTGTCGCCAAGTAGAGCGCCGCCCGTCCGGTAATCTCGGCATTGACTTGTCCTCTTGCACCCTGAAGCGTGAAATGGTCGGTCACGAGAGCGGTCATGAACGCCTGCTGCCGTTCGTCGTCCATTATTCCTCCGTTCACCCATAAGGCCGGGTTACGCGGTCCAACTATTCAGCGCTGCCAGCCCGTGTAGCGGATGCTCGGCCCCATGGTCAAGCGGGAACTGGCCGACCGGCCCGAGCTGCTGACCAGACTGAGCAGCTGATCGATTGTCCCCAGCGTCACCTGCGCCGTGTCAATGTATGCGGATCAGGGCGAACGTCGTTTCGTTTCATTGGACGGCTCTAGGGTGATTCCCACGAGCACAAGGGGACGGAAGGGGAAGTGATGGCCACCGTGGAGGATCCCGTGTGCGGGATGCACATCGAACCGGCCGCAGCCGCGGCGAGCGAGGAGTACGAGGGGAAGACCTACTACTTCTGCTCCGAGGCATGCCACCAGCGGTTCGTGGCCACGCCAGAGCAGTTCGCTGTCTGAGCGGGCGGTCTGGTCGAGCTGGTCTGGGTTGCTTTGCTCGAGCTGGCGTCGACGGACAAGTCGATCAGTGCCAATCCCGCTCCCTCGCCCACTGACGCTTGCGCCCGACAGGGATCAAGGAAGCTGAACACGGAAACGTCAAGCATGTCCTGGGACAGCGATGTCAAGCATCAGGTGGGATCGCTCAAGCCTGGCCGGCCATGCCGGTGAGAAGTTTCCTTACTCGGTACGAAGCCATGCGTGGCGCGTCCTTGCGTGGTGACCGTCACTGCGCGAGGGCTGCCCGGCGCTCCGTCTCCCGCATCAGCAGGAGCGAGGCGATCAGGAAGCAGAGGGCCCCGATCGCGGTGCCGCCGTTGGCCACCTGATCGCTGACCGATGACCCAGTCTCGGGCCGTACGAACGCCGCGACGGCCGAGACCCCGAAGGCGATCGAGCCGACGAGGTTGAGCCCCGTGATCCACCAGTCGAGGTCCCGCGGCCGCCAGGAGAGCCAGCTCTTCTCGGCGCCGGCGAACGCAATCGCGCTCGAGACCAGGAAGCACGCTGAGCCGATCGCGTCCGGCGCCCAGACCCGGACGTCTGCCTGACGGGTGGTCAGTTGCGTGTTGAGGGCCGCGAACGTGTTGACGTTGAACAGCAGGGTGCCCGGGAACTGGACAGCGGCACTGAGCCAGTCCACCCGTGCCGGCAGCCACGAGCGTGGACGCATCCTTTCCCTCTCCGCCCGCGGCCGCCCGCGGTGCGGCACCCTGGAGGCCAGCACCAGTTGGATGAGCGAGGCTGTTGTGAAGCAGACGGAGCCGCAGAAGAACGTCACCCCGATCCAGTCCGCGGAGGTGCCGAGCGCGGCGACCGCGGGCACGAGGAACATCGTCGAACCGGCCGCGAACAGCGCCCCCATCCACCATGCTGCGTTTCGGGGTCGCCAGAGGCCCATGGCGTGAGAGTATTCGCCATGGACACCCACGCTCCTGACATCGATCCGGCGATCGCGGCCCGCTATGGCAGCAGCTTCGTCGCCAAGGACGTGCCCGACGGCACCTTCCCGGCTGCTGGCATGCCGGCCGGCGAGGCGATGCAGCTCATCCGGGACGAGCTGGTGCTCGACGGCGATCCGGAGCGCAACCTGGCGACGTTCGTCACCACCTGGATGGAGCCGGAGGCGGAGCAGGTCATCGTCCGCAACCTCTACCGCAACTTCATCGACCATGCCGAGTACCCGCAGACGGCCGAGATCGAGCAGCGCTGCATCCGCATGATCGCAGACCTGTTCCATGCGCCGGGCGAGACGACCGGGGCGCGGACCCAGGGATCGTCCGAGGCCATCATGCTGGGTGCGCTTTCGCTCAAATGGCAGTGGCGCAAGCGCCGCGAGGCGGACGGGAAACCCACCGACAGGCCGAACCTCGTCTTCGGCGGCGACGTCCACGTGGTGTGGGAGAAATTCTGTCGCTATTTCGACGTCGAGCCCCGGATCGTGCCCCTCCAGGAGCACAAGTTCACGATCGGGCCCGAGGACGTGGAGCGTCATGTCGACGAGAACACGATCGGGGTGGCCGCCGTGCTGGGCACCACCTTCACCGGCCACCGCGACGACGTCGTTGGGATCAACGACTTGCTGGTGAGGCTCAAGCGCGACAAGGGGCTCGACGTACCGCTGCATGTCGACGCGGCCAGCGGCGGCTTCGTCTGGCCGTTCCTCTACCCCGACTCGGAGTGGGACTTCAGGCTCGAGCAGGTCCGCTCGATCAACGTCTCCGGACACAAGTTTGGGCTGGTCTACCCGGGTGTCGGCTGGCTGATCTTCCGCGAGCGTGCCGACCTGGCGGAGGACCTGGTCTTTTACGAGAACTACCTCGGCAAGACCGACGCCACCTTCACACTCAACTTCTCGACCGGCTCCGCGATGGTTCTGGCTCAGTACTACAACCTCATCCGTTATGGCCGCGAGGGCTACCGATACGTGATGGAGATGCTGCAGCGCAACGCCCGCGTGCTGGCTGCGGAGCTGGACGCGATCGGCGTCTTCGAGCTGATCGGGGCCGGGGAGGAGCAGCTGCCGCTGGTGGCCTTCAGGCTCGCGGAGGAGCAGAACTACGACGAGTTCGACATCGCATGGCAACTGTCGGCCGAGCGGGGCTGGATGGTGCCCGCCTACACGCTGCCGCCCAACGCCGAGCACGTGAAGGTAATGCGCGCGCTGGTGAAGGAGACGCTCACACGGGACCACGTCCGCACGCTCGCCGCGGACACCGCCCGGGCCTGCGTGACCCTGCAGAAGAAGGGCGGGGCTCACGTGTCCGAGCGCCAGCGGATCAAGACGGGTACCGGCTACTAGGCCCGTCGTCGCGCTGGCCATCGTGCCGGGGGTCTGGGGTACGTTCGGAAGAGCGGACGATGCCGACCCCGAGGGGCTGACGATGACCGACCTCGACCTCACCCGCGAGATGACCGGTGTTCCCGCGTCGTCACAGGCGGAGCAGTTGGAGCAGTACCGGCGTGAGCTGACCGCCTACTGCTACCGCATGCTCGGCTCCGCCTTCGACGCCGAGGATGCCGTGCAGGAGACGCTGGTCCGCGCCTGGCGCGGCATCGACGCCTTCGAGGGCCGTTCGGCGTTGCGGTCGTGGCTCTACCGGATCGCCACCAATGTCTGCCTCGACATGTTGGGCGGCAGCCAGCGGCGGGCTCGGCCGATGGACCTCAGCCCGGCGTGGTCCGCCAGCTCGCCGGTGCCCGCTCCCCTTCCCGAGCTGACCTGGGTGACACCTGTCCCCGACGATCGCGTTCTCCCGCAGGACGGCGATCCGGCCCAGGTGGCTCTGGGCCGGGAGTCGATCCGCCTCGCCTTCGTCACCGCGCTGCAGCAGTTGCCGCCAAGGCAACGTGGCGTGCTGATCCTGCGTGAGGTTCTGAGCTGGTCTGCCGCCGAGGTGGCCGAGCTGCTCGACACCACGGTCGCCTCGGTCAACAGTGCGCTGCAGCGTGCGCGGGCCACGCTGGCCGAACACCAGCCGGACGAGGGCGATCCGCTCCGCCCTCTGGACAAGGAGCAGGAGGCTCTGCTCAGGCGCTATGTCCAGGCGTTCGAACAGTACGACCTCGACGCGCTGACCGCCCTCCTCCATGAGGACGCGCGGATGACGATGCCGCCGCTCGAGCTTTGGCTGCACGGTGCCGCCGACATCCGGGCGTGGCTGATCGGCTCGGGGATCGGGTGCCGCGGCTCGCGGCTCGTGCCAGCGCGCGCCAACGGCATGCCGGCCTTCGGTCAGTACCGTCAGGGTGGCCGCGTGGCCTGGGGACTCGTCGTACTCGAGACCTCAGGCGATCGGGTCACCGGGATCAACACCTACCTAGACGTCGAGAGGCTGTTCCCGATGTTCGGGCTCCCGATGCATCTCGAGACCTGAGGTCTCGACCTCGTCCGGAAACATGTCCTCGAGCCCGACGAGGACGAGGAGCTCCATCAGTCGTGGACACGGGCCGATCAGGCGCACCCGGCTGTCCTGTCGGCGGGCAGCGAGCTGCATTCGGGCGATCGCGTCGACGTGCACGACGTCGGGTGCGCGGTTGCTGCTCACGTCGACCTGAACCTCCGCGACGTCGCCCTCTCTGAGCCGACGGACCAACTTCTCGCCGAGCGCGCGAACCTCGTCGCGCGCCAGATGCGGACGCACGGCCACACGGATCGTGCGGCGCGCGCCTGGTTCCACATGAACTAGGACCGCCCGGCAGGGCAGAACTCATCGCTCATGACCCTGTCGGATCGCACGAAGTGAAACTTCTGTCCGCCCGAGCGATGAGTTTCGCCGCCATCACGGGTCTGACAGGGCAAAGACGACGGAGGTGTTCTGAGATGGCAACGACAGAGACTGCCGCCCCCCGGGCCGGTCGCAAGGAGTGGATCGGGCTGACCGTTCTCGCCCTGGCCTGCCTGCTGTACGTGATGGACCTCACCGTGCTGCACCTGGCGGTGCCCGCGATCAGCGCGGACCTGCAGCCGAGCAGCGCAGAGATGCTGTGGATCATCGACATCTACGGCTTCTTCGTCGCCGGGTCGCTGGTGACCATGGGCACCCTGGGCGACCGGATCGGTCGGCGCCGCATGCTCCTGGTGGGCGCGGCGGCCTTCGGCATCGTCTCGCTGCTCGCCGCGTTCTCGGTCAGCGCCGAAATGCTGATCGTGAGTCGTGCCCTGCTGGGCATCGCCGGGGCGACGCTGGCCCCCTCGACGCTGTCGCTGATCTTCCACATGTTCCAGGACCCAAAGCAGCGCGCGGTCGCCATCGGAGTGTGGATCGGTAGCTTCTCGGCCGGCAGCGCGGTCGGCCCTGTCCTCGGTGGCGTGATGCTCGAGCACTTCTGGTGGGGCTCGGTCTTCCTGTTGGCCCTTCCAGTGATGGTTGCGCTCCTGGTGCTCGGACCCCGCGTGCTGCCCGAGTACAGAGACCCCAACGCCGGTCGTCTCGACCTGGTCAGCGCTGGTCTGTCGGTCGCCGCCGTCCTCGCCGTCATCTACGGCGTCAAGGGCATCGCACAAGACGGCGTGGCGACGACATCCGTCGTCAGCATCCTGGCCGGTATCGTCATCGGCGTCGTGTGGGCTCGCCGCCAACGGCGGTCGGCCGACCCCATGATCGACGTCGAGCTGTTCCGGATCGGCGCATTCAACACCGCGCTTGCTGTGAACTTCCTGGCCATCTTCGTGGCGGTCGGCTACTTCTTGTTCATCGCGCAGTTCCTGCAGCTCGTGCTGGGCCTGTCGCCGTTCGAGGCCGGCCTGTGGTCCTTGCCGTCGGCCCTAGGCTTCGTCGTCGGATCGCAGGTGACCCCCCGCATCGCACAGCGCGTCGGCGCCAGGAGCCTGATCGCCGGTGGTCTTGGCCTGGCGGCCGTCGGACTGCTCATGCTCACACAGGTCGGACGCCAGGACGGCGGACTCACCATCCTCGTCATGGCCTCCGTGGTGATCTCGCTCGGCTTCGCGCCCGTGTTCGGTCTCACCACGGAGCTGATCGTGGGCTCCGCTCCGCCGGAGCGCGCGGGCGCAGCGTCCGGGATCTCGGAGACCGGCGCGGAACTCGGCGGTGCTCTCGGCATCGCGATCCTGGGCAGTGTCGGCGTCGCGGTCTATCGCGGGCAGCTCTCCGACTCACTCCCGACCGACGTGCCTGTGGAAGCTGCGACGACTGCGCAGGACACGCTCGGTGCTGCCGCTGGCGTTGCCGACCAACTCCCAGGTCCGATCGGCCCCCGGCTGATCGACGCCGCTCAGGATGCCTTCGTCGGCGGGATGCACGTGGTCGCCCTGATCGCGGCCGTCGTCGCCGTCGCCGTCGCCGCACTCGCCTGGCGGGCACTCCGATCCCATGGTGCGGCCACGGCCGAATCGGCGAACGACCGACAGGACGACGTCGCGGCTGACCTGGAGCCGGCGTTCCAGCCGGCCGGCTGCTGACGCGGACCGACGGTATCAAGGCAGACGTGAGCCCCGGCCTCCCGGATTGGAGGCCGGGGCTCACGCTCCCCGGTATTTCGACCGGCCGGTCAGTCCTTGAAGATGTCCTTGACCTTCTCGCCGGCCTGCTTGGCGTCGGAGCTCACCTGATCGGCCTTGCCTTCGGTTTCCAACCCCTCGTCGTCGGTCACCTTGCCGGCTGCCTCCTTGGCCTTGCCCTTCATGCCTTCCGCGGTGTTCTTGAGCTTGTCCTCGGAACCCATGGTTTCCCTCCTCGTGGGCGGCCTCGGCGTTCGAAGCCCTGTGCCACGTCATCCCTACCCGCTCTGCGCCCGTTCTCACCCCTCATCTGGCATTTCCCGAGGTGCGGCCGAGGCAGCCGGTATGGTGGTGACGGCGAAGGGGAGTAGCCCCAATGTCGCGGTCGACATGCTGACGCTCCGGTGAGCGTCCGGCCGGGCAGCCTCCGATCACGGGTGGCGGGCGAGACCTTCGACCAGGCAGTGATGCCGGGTCGAGGTCATGTCCACCTCGATCCGGCCAGGATCGGGAGGCACGGATGGCGAACCTGTGGGCGGCGTTCTGGCTGAGCCTCGGTGTGGTCTTTGTGGCCGAGCTCGGTGACAAGTCCCAGCTCATGGCGTTGACGTTCGCCACGAAGTACCGGCCGGCACTGGTCATGACCGGGATCGTTGCCGCGACGGTGCTCATCAATGCGATCTCGGTAGGCGTGGGTTACGGGCTCGGCCTGGCACTACCGACCAGATGGATCTCCCTCGTGGCCGGTCTGCTCTTCCTCGGCTTCGCCCTCTGGACGCTGCGCGGCGAGAACGAGGAGGACGACGAGGTCCTGTCTCGGGTCGGCTCCGGTCCCGTGGTCATGACCGTGGGTTCGGCGTTCCTCCTCGCCGAGCTCGGCGACAAGACCATGCTGGCGACGATCACCCTGGCCTCACAGAACGGCTGGGCCGGCACGTGGCTCGGCGCGACGCTCGGAATGGTCGCGGCCGCCGCACTGGCGATCGTCGTCGGTCGGCAGCTGGGCAAGCGGCTCCCGGAGCGTGCCGTCCGCTACGTCGCCGCGGCGCTGTTCGCCGGTTTCGGGGTCTGGCTGCTCGTGGAGGCACTGGCCTGACCGAGTCAGATCCAGTTCCACGGGCCGTGGCCGCGGAACCACATCCGGCGCAGCCACTCGTCGTACGGGATGACCGCGTCGACGTGGATCGGATAGAACCACGCGGCAGCCACGATCACCGCCAGGACGTACGCGCCCGCGACGGCCGCCCCCACGGTACGTCGATTGGGCGTGGCCTTGGCCGGGCCGAGGATCAGCCCCGCCCCGTACGTCACGGCGAGCACCAGGAACGGCGCGATCGCGACCGCGTAGAAGGCGAACACGGTGCGCCCGAGGAAGAGGAACCACGGTGCCCACGTAGCGACGACTCCGGCAAGGATCGCGCCGGCACGCCAGTCCCGCCGGGCTGCCCACATCCAGAGGCAGGCCGCGAGCGCGAGGCATGCGCCCCACCACAGCAGCGGCGTGCCGAGTGCGAGCACGGCCTGGCTGCACTGCTCGACGTCACAGCCCTGCTGACCCCGCTCCAAACCGGCGTAGTCGAACGACACCGGACGGGCCAGCACCAGCCAGCCCCACGCGTCGGACGCATAGCTGTGCTGAGCCGTGAGGTTGCTGTGGAAGTTCCACATCTCCCAGTGGTAGTGCCACAGACTTCGCACCCAGTCCGGTATGAGGCCCGCCGGTCCCGACGCCGGGTTCACGGCCGCCCACTGGCGCGACCATCCGTCGTCGCCCGCGATCCACCCCCACCACGAGGCGACGTAGGTGACCGCCGCCGAGCCGACGATCGTGACGAACGCGACCGGTCCGTCCCGGCCCACCGTCGTCCAGAACGGCACAGGTTGCCGCGCGGCACGGCGGGCGGAGTACTCCCAACAAATGGTCAGCACGCCGAACACGGCGACGGCGTAGATGCCGTTCCACTTGGTGCCGCAGGCCAGCCCGAGCAGGATCCCGGCGGCCAGCCGCCACGGCCGCCACGCCACGAGCGGCGGCGTGCGAGGCCTCCGCAGAGCCAGGTCGGCGTACCGGGCCCTGATCCAGTCCCGGTCGACGAGCAGGCACCCGAACGCCGCCAGTACGAACATGGCGAGGATGCCGTCCAGGATCGCGGTACGGCTGATGGTGATCGCCATCCCGTCCACGGCGAGGAACAGGCCGGCGAGGGTACCCAGCAGCGTGGAGCGGAACAGCCGCCTCCCCACCCGCGCGACGATGACCACAGTGGTGATGCCGGCCAAGGCGGTCGCGAGGCGCCATCCGGCCGGCTCCATGCCGAGCAGCCTGATGCCGCCCGCGATCAGCCACTTCCCGATGGTCGGGTGCACGACGAACGAGGGTTCGTCGGTGAACACGTCGAGGTCGCCGTCGAGGATCTTCTCGTCGGCGCCCTCGACGAACGAGCGCGCGTCGGCGAAGCGCAGCAGCGAGAACGCGTCCTTGGCGTAATACGTCTCGTCGAAGACGAACTTCGCCGGGCGACCGAGGTCGACCAGCCGCAGCAGCGCCGCGACGACGCCGGCGAACAGCGGACCGATCCATGCCCAGGCACCGTCGTCCGGCATCGGTCGGCTGCCGGACCCGCCTCGATCTCGGCCGGACGCGACTCGGATGCGACCTCGACGGGTGCATCGGTGGTCCGGCTCACCGGGACATCGTAGGAGTGACTGCCAGGATGGCTTTGTGACCGATGCTCCGGACGGGCTTCTGGTGCTGGCCGGAACGCCGATCGGCGACCCGGACGACGCTCCGCCTGCACTGATCCGCGAGCTCGCGGCCGCGGACGTGATCGCCGCCGAAGATACTCGCCGCCTCCGTCGGCTCGCCGTAGCCCTGGCCGCCGACGTTCCGGGCCGGATCGTGTCGTACTTCCAGGGCAACGAGGCTGCGCGTACGCCTGAGCTGGTCGAGGCGCTGTCCGCCGGCGCGCGCGTGTTGCTGGTGACCGACGCAGGCATGCCGTCGGTGTCCGATCCCGGGTACCGCCTGGTCGCGGCCGCCGTCGCCGCGGGTGTCAGGGTGACGGCCGTCCCGGGACCGTCCGCCGCGATGACCGCGTTGGCCGTGAGCGGACTCCCGATGGACCGGTTCTGTTTCGAGGGCTTCCTGCCTCGGCGGTCGGGGGAGCGTTCACGGCGGCTTGCGGCGCTCCGCGACGAGGAGCGGACGATGGTCTTCTTCGAGTCACGGCACCGCCTGGTGGCGACGCTCGACGCCATGGTCCTGGCCTTCGGCGACGACCGCCGGGCCGCCGTGTGCCGCGAGCTGACGAAGACCCATGAGGAGGTCCGCCGGGGAACGCTGGGCCGGCTTGCTGCGTGGGCCCGCGGCGGCGTCCTGGGTGAGATCACGGTCGTGGTGGCCGGC
>DAIUDS010000062.1:0-11656 GCA_036845485.1 Jiangellaceae bacterium | reverse complement strand
TGGAGCGGGTGACGGGAATCGAACCCGCATGACCAGCTTGGAAGGCTGGAGCTCTGCCATTGAGCTACACCCGCAAGGATCCGGACGCGTGCTGCGACTGCCGGTTCCGAAGGATCCTAGCCGGTCAGGCCACTCAGCTTGGCCTCCGACTCAGCAGCCGGCGTGCAAGGGTGCGTGTCGAGCCATCGCTCGACGCCGGAGAATCTCGGTCATGCGGATTGTGTGCGGTACCGGGATCCCGGTGACAAAGTAGGCTGAACGATCAGGAACGCCCGCGTCCCGGACCCGGGAACGGGGATGTTGCGGGGTATGGCGCAGTTTGGTAGCGCGTCCGCTTTGGGAGCGGAAGGCCCCCGGTTCAAGTCCGGGTACCCCGACCGAGGTACGGCGTCCGGCCGGCCCCACCCGGGCCGGTACGATGAGGAGGCTGTGCCGACACCGGTCGGCCGTCCATGGTGTCCCGCGAGACGCGCGCGCCGATCCAGTAGTCCAGGAGAACTCCCCAGTGAAGAGCGTCGTCGAGACCCTCAACCCGACGCGGGTGCGGCTCGCGGTAGAGGTGCCGTTCGCAGAGCTCGAGTCGGACATCAGGTCTGCGTACAAGCGGATCGCCGCCCAAGTGAACGTTCCCGGCTTCCGTAGGGGCAAGGTCCCCCCCGTGGTCATCGACCAGCGCGTGGGCCGGCCCGCCGTTCTCGACGAGGCAGTCAACGAGGCGCTTCCCAAGCTGTACGGCCAGGCGGTCCAGGACAACGAGCTCAAGCCGCTTGGCCAGCCCGAGGTCGACGTCACCGAGTTCACCGACGGACAGGAGCTCAAGTTCACCGTCGAGGTCGACGTACGCCCGGCCGTGACGCTGCCCGACTGGGAGGGCCTGCACGTCGAGGTCGACGACGTCGAGGTCACCGACGCCGACGTCGACGAGCAGATGGCACAGCTTCGGTCGCGATTCGGGACCCTGGTCGGTGTCGACCGTCCCGCCGCCGAAAGCGACTTCGTCATGGTCGACCTGGAGGCCACGAAGGACGGCGAGCCGGTCGAGGGCGGGCAGGCGACCGGCGTCTCGTACCAGATCGGCAGTGGTCAGCTCGTCGACGGCATCGACGACGCCGTCACCGGACTCTCTGCCGGGGAGTGGGCGACATTCCGCACCACCCTGCTCGGTACGAACGCCGGCGACGAGGTCGACTGCAAGGTCACCGTGGGTGCGGTCAAGGAGCAGCAACTTCCCGAGCTGGACGACGAGTTCGCACAGATGGCCAGCGAGTTCGACACCCTGGACGAGCTGCGCGCCGACCTGCGGGAGCGCGCGGGGCGGGTCAAGCGCCTCCAGCAGGCGATCGAAGCTCGCGACAAGGTGCTCGACACCTTGCTCGCCAACGCCGGCGAGATTCCCTTGCCGGAAGGCGTCGTCGCCGCTCAGATCGACGAGCACTTCACCGACGGACACGGTGACGACGACCACCGGGCCGAGTTCGAGAAGGACCTGCGCCGGAACCTCACCTCACAGTTCGTCCTCGACGAGCTGGTCAGGGCCGAGGAGCTGCAGGTGTCGCAGGAGGAGCTGACCTCCTACATCGTCCAGCGCTCCACCCAGTCCGGGCTCGACCCGAACCAGCTGGCCCAGCAGTACGTCCAGAGCGGCAACCTGCCGGCGCTGGTCGCCGACGTCGCCCGAGGCAAGGCGCTCGCGCTCGTCGTCGAGAAGGCCGAGGTCGTCGACGCGTCCGGCCGCCCGGTCGAGCTCGAACGGCTCCGCGAGGACGGCACGGTGGGTGAGTCCGGCGAGGTAGACGCGGTCGACGCGGTTCCGCAGATCGAGTTCGCGGAGCTGGACGAGACCGAGCTCGACGAGTCCACGGAGGACTGAACGGGCACAGCGTCCGCGACTGCAGAGTGGCGGCGTGCCGTTTACGGCAGGAGACCGCATCTCCGCACGCCGTGAGCGAACAGGGGTATTTCTCGGATGGCGAGGCCGTCGGGGTTGGTTAGGGTCGATGACACACCACGACGAAACACCGGCGGCTGAAGGCCGCCACCGACACCGACCGTAGGAGACACGGTGAGCCCACGGCCCGAGACCTCCGGTCTCATCCTCCCCGCCACCATGCAGCAATCCCCTGGCTCGGCGATGGGCCTTGAGGACAACGTCTACAACCGCCTCCTCCGGGAGCGGATCATCTTCCTCGGCACCGAGGTCAAGGACGAGAACGCGAACGCGATCTGCGCCCAGTTGCTCCTGCTGGCAGCCGAGGACCCCACGAAGGACGTCCATCTCTACATCAACTCGCCGGGCGGCTCGGTATCGGCCGGCATGGCGATCTACGACACCATGCAGTTCGTCAAGCCCGACGTCGTCACGGTGGCCATGGGCCTGGCCGCGTCGATGGGCCAGTTCCTGCTGGCGGCGGGCACGAAGGGCAAGCGCTACGCCACCCCGCACGCGCGGATCATGATGCACCAGCCGTCCGGCGGCATGGGTGGGTCTGCCAGCGACATCCGCATCCAAGCCGAGCAGATGCTGCACACCAAGCGCCAGATGGCGGAGCTGATCGCCCGCCACACCGGGCGCACCGTCGAGGAGATCGACCGCGACTCCGACCGCGACCGTTGGTTCACCGCCGACGAGGCGTTGGAGTACGGGTTCGTCGACCACGTCGTGCAGAGCGCCTCCCAGGTCTCCGAGGGCGGCGGCACCGCCTAGCGGGCGCCGCGCGTACTCGGGAGACCGCACACCCACCGAAGGCCACAGGAGAACCGATGAGCGACCAATCGATGAACTACTACATCCCGCAATGGGAGGAGCGCACCTCCTACGGGTTCCGTCGCATCGATCCCTACGCGAAGCTGTTCGAGGAGCGCATCATCTTCCTCGGCACGCCGATCTCCGACGACGTCGCCAATGCCGTCATGGCCCAGCTGATCTGCCTCGAGTCCATGGATCCCGACCGTGACATCGAGATCTACATCAACTCGCCTGGCGGTTCGTTCACGGCGATGACGACGATCTACGACACCATGCAGTTCATCAAGCCCGATGTCCGCACGGTCTGCATGGGGCAGGCCGCCTCGGCCGCCGCCGTCCTGCTCGCGGCCGGTGCCCCGGGCAAGCGGCTCGCGGTGCCGAACGCCCGGGTGCTGATCCACCAGCCGTACACCGAGGGTGCCTACGGCGCAGCCAGCGACATCGAGATCCAGGCCAACGAGATCCTGCGTATGCGTTCGCTGCTCGAGGAGATCCTCGCCCGCCACTCCGGCAGAGACGTCGACGAGGTCCGCAAGGACATCGAGCGCGACAAGATCCTGACCACGCAGGAAGCGATCGACTACGGCCTCGTCGACGCGTTCACCACATCCCGTAAGGCGAGCCTCGTCAGCTGACCCGCCGTGCAGCCGCCAGGCGTGCCGGGACGGGGTGACCGGCCAGGCCGGGCGTGGGGGCTCAGGTGCCGCGGCACGCCGGTCGCGTGCCGCAGGCCCCCACGTCGGCCCGAGGGGGTAACGTCGAGACACACGGGCCCATCGGGCGCACCCGCTCTCGGGAAGGACGATCCGCGTGGCACGCATCGGCGACGGCGGTGACCTGCTCAAGTGTTCCTTCTGCGGAAAGAGCCAGAAGCAGGTCAAGAAGCTCATTGCCGGCCCCGGCGTCTACATCTGCGACGAGTGCATCGACCTGTGCAACGAGATCATCGAGGAAGAACTGAGCGAGAGCCCCGACGTCGGCCTGTCCGAGCTGCCCAAGCCACGTGAGATCTACGAGTTCCTCGAGCAGTACGTCATCGGCCAAGAGGTTGCCAAGAAGGCACTCTCGGTCGCGGTCTACAACCATTACAAGCGGGTGCAGGCGCGGCAGGCAGGCGGCCCTAGGGCCGCGAAGGAGGAAGCCGTCGAGCTGGCCAAGTCCAACATCCTGCTGATCGGTCCCACCGGATGCGGCAAGACCTACCTCGCGCAGACGCTGGCCAGGCTGCTCAACGTGCCGTTCGCCATCGCCGACGCCACCGCGCTCACCGAGGCGGGCTACGTGGGCGAGGACGTCGAGAACATCCTGCTCAAGCTGATCCAGGCCGCCGACTACGACGTCAAGAAGGCCGAGACCGGCATCATCTACATCGACGAGGTCGACAAGATTGCCCGCAAGAGCGAAAACCCGTCGATCACCCGGGACGTATCGGGCGAGGGCGTCCAACAAGCGCTGCTGAAGATCCTCGAGGGCACCACGGCCAGCGTGCCTCCGCAGGGTGGCCGCAAGCACCCGCACCAGGAGTTCATACAGATCGACACGACGAACGTGCTGTTCATCGTGGGTGGCGCCTTCTCCGGGCTGGAGGAGATCATCGAGCACCGGATCGGCCGGCATGGCCTGGGCTTCGGTGCCGAGATCCGCACCAAGGCCGAACGCGACGGTGCCGACCGCTTCGGCGAGGTCATGCCAGAGGACCTGTTGAAGTTCGGCCTGATCCCGGAGTTCATCGGCCGGCTGCCGGTCATCACCACGGTCAGCCCGCTCGACCGCGACGCTCTGATCCGGATCCTCTCCGAGCCGCGCAATGCGTTGGTCAAGCAGTACCACCGGCTGTTCGAGATCGACAACGTCGAGTTGGAGTTCACCGAGAACGCCATCGACGCGGTCGCCGACCAGGCGCTGCTTCGGGGCACCGGCGCCCGCGGGTTGCGGGCGATCATGGAGGAGGTTCTCCTTCACGTCATGTACGAGGTGCCCAGCCGGGACGACGTCGCTCGGGTCGTGATCAACCGCGAGGTCGTGCTCGAGAACGTCAACCCCACCCTCGTGCCGCGCGAGGTCACCCCACGCAAGCGCGAACGTCGGGAGAAGAGCGCCTGAGCGCCATCCGACGAGCTTCCCTGAACGATTCGGCCATGCGTAAGGCACGTCACGATCCGTAGACTCGCCCGCGTGACCGAGACGACGCGCCCAGCCGCCACTCTGCCGACCGCGTTTGCGCCGGCAGAGGTAGAGGGGCCGCTGTACCAGCGCTGGGTCGAGCGCGGCTACTTCACCGCCGACGCGTCGTCGGGCAAGCCGTCGTACTGCATCGTGATTCCCCCGCCGAACGTCACGGGGTCACTGCACATCGGCCACGCACTCGGCCACACGCTGATGGACGCCCTGATCCGGCGGCGCCGGATGCAGGGATACGAGACGCTGTGGTTGCCCGGCATGGACCACGCCGGCATCGGCACCCAGACCCTGGTCGAGCGCCATATCTTCGAGTCCGAAGGTGTGAGCAAGCAGGACCTAGGCCGCGACCAGTTCGTCGCCCGGGTCTGGCAGTGGAAAGAGGAGTACGGCGGCCAGATCCTCGGCCAGATGCGCCGCCTCGGCGAGAGCGTCGACTGGACCCGCGAACGGTTCACCATGGACGACGGGCTCTCCCGGGCCGTCCAGACGATCTTCAGGCGGCTCTACGACGACGGACTGATCTACCGCGCCGAGCGGATCATCAACTGGTGCCCACGGTGCATGACCGCGTTGTCGGACATCGAGGTCGAGCACAGCGATGACAACGGTGAGCTGATCTCGATCCGGTACGGCAGCGGTGAGACGGCGATCGTCGTGGTGACGACCCGGGCCGAGACAATGCTCGGCGACACCGGGGTCGCCGTCCATCCCGACGACGACCGTTACCGCCACCTGGTCGGTGTCGAGGTCGAGCTGCCGCTGACCGGCCGGCGCATCCCGGTCGTGGCCGATCCTCACGTCGACCCCTCGTTCGGCACCGGCGCGGTCAAGGTCACCCCTGCCCACGATCCGAACGACTTCGAGATCGGGCAGCGGCACGGTCTGCCGAACCTGACGATCATGGACGGCCGCGGCGTCATTACCGCGCCCGGCCCCTTCCAGGGACTGGACCGCTTCGAGGCCCGCCCCGCGGTCGTGGCTGCCTTGCGCGAAGAGGGCCGGATCGTCGCCGAGCGGCGACCGTACGTCCATGCCGTCGGCCACTGCTCGCGTTGCGACACGGTCATCGAGCCTCGGTTGTCGACGCAGTGGTTCGTCGGGGTGGCGCCACTGGCCAAGGCGGCCGGTGATGCCGTGCGCGACGGTCGCGTCACCGTCCACCCGAAGACCATGGAGGCCCGCTACTTCGAGTGGGTCGACAACATGCACGACTGGTGCATCAGCCGGCAGCTCTGGTGGGGCCACCGGATCCCGGTCTGGCACGGCCCGGACGGTCAGATGGTGTGCGTCGGCCCCGGCGAGGAACCGCCGACCGGCGACGGCTGGGCACAGGATCCCGACGTTCTCGACACCTGGTTCTCGTCGGCCCTGTGGCCGTTCTCGACGTTGGGCTGGCCTGACGACACCGAGGACCTGCGCCGGTTCTACCCGACCAGCGTCATGGTCACCGGCTACGACATCATCTTCTTCTGGGTCGCCCGGATGATGATGTTCGGCCTCTACGCGATGTCCGACGCCGACGGACGCGGGCCCGAGCAAGCCGTCCCCTTCGAGCACCTCACCCTCCACGGGTTGGTCAGGGACCCGTACGGCAAGAAGATGAGCAAGTCCCGCGGCAACACAGTCGATCCGCTGGAGTGGATGGACGCCCACGGCGCCGACGCCGTGCGGTTCACCCTGGCCAGGGGGGCGAACCCTGGCGTCGATGTTCCGGTCAGCGTGGACTGGGTCCAGGCGGCCCGGAACTTCTGCAACAAGCTGTGGAATGCCACCCGGTTCGCGCTGCTCAACGGCGCCAAGGTAGGGGAACTGCCGGGGGAGGAGGCGCTGTCGGATCCGGACCGGTGGATCCTGTCCCGGCTGCACACCACGGTGGCGGAGGTGGACGCCTACTACGAGAGCTACCAGTTCGCGAAGGCGTCCGAGGCGCTGTTCCGGTTCGCCTGGGACGAGTTCTGCGACTGGTACGTCGAGCTCGCCAAGACGCCGTTGGGCGCCGGTGACCGGGTCGGCGAGTCGGCGGAGCGGACCCGGCTGGTGCTCGGACACGTGCTCGACACCCTGCTGCGGCTCCTGCACCCGCTGACCCCGTTCGTCACCGAGGAGCTGTGGACGGCCTTGACCGGCGGGGAGTCGCTGGTCGTGGCTTCGTGGCCGGTCGCAGACCCGGCCAGAACCGACCGGCCCGCCGAGACGGCCGTGGGCGCGATCCAGCGGCTTGTCACCGAGGTGCGGAGGTTCCGCAACGACCAGGGGCTCAAGCCCCGCCAGCGCGTGGCGGCCCGCCTTTCCGGAGGTGGTGACGGCCCGGTCGCCACATACGAAGCCGAGATCCGCGCGCTCACCTGGCTGGACACGCCCGACGGCGCTCTCGGTCGGCGCAGTCACCGTCGACATCGACGTGTCCGGCGCAATCGACGTCGAAGCCGAGCGACGGCGGATGGAGAAGGATCTCGCAACGGCGCGCAAGGACCTCACGCAAGCCGTGGCCAAGCTGGACAACGAGCAGTTCCTGGCCAAGGCCCCCGAGCCGGTCGTGGACAAGATCCGAGCTCGCCGAACCGCCGCGGAAGCCGACATCGCCCGGCTCGAGGCGCAGCTCGGGAGACTGCCGGCCTGACGCCCTCAAGGGTTCCTCGCCGTGGCGGCGGGCACGGAACCCGCCGGCACGGCTGCCGTCGTGGAGAATGCCTCAGTGACGCGCGATTCCGAGGCGAAGGCCGGGGGCGCGGCAGCCCTGCGCCGGGTCGAGAGTGCGCTCGCAACCCGCTGGCCGGAGTCACGGATCGAGCCGTCACTGGAACGCGTCCGCGACCTCGTCGACCTGCTCGGCAACCCACAGAACTCGTATCCGGTCGTCCACATCGGCGGCACCAACGGCAAGACGTCGACCGCCCGGTTGGTCGACGAGCTGCTCCGCGAGCTCGGCCTGCGGACGGGGAGGTTTACCAGCCCGCACCTGGAGTCGATCACCGAGCGGATCTGTCTCGACGGCGATCCGGTCGACGCCGACCGCTTCGCCGCCGCGTACGCCGAGATTGCCCCCTACCTCGATCTGGTGGACCGTCGCCACGACATCCGGCTCTCGTTCTTCGAGGTGCTCGTCGCGATGGCGTATTCGGCATTTGCAGACACCCCGGTGGATGCGGCCGTCGTCGAGGTCGGCCTCGGTGGGTCGTGGGACGCGACGAACGTGGTCGACGGCAAAGTCGCGGTCGTCACGCCGGTCGCGGTCGACCACACGGAATACCTCGGCGACACGGTCGAGGAGATCGCGGGTGAGAAGGCGGGGATCATCAAACGCGGCGCCGTCGCGGTTCTCGCCCGTCAGCCGGAAGCGGCCGCGGAGGTTCTGCTCCGGCGGGCCGCCGAGGTCGGCGCCACCATCGCCCGCGAAGGCATGGAGTTCGGCGTCCGAGCCCGCCAGGTTGCCATCGGCGGCCAACTGCTCACGCTGGAGAGCCTGGCCGGTTCGTACGACGAGGTGTTCCTGCCGCTGCATGGTGCGCACCAGGCCCAGAACGCCGCGTGCGCGGTGGCGGCGGTCGAGGCGTTCCTCGGCGGTGGCCGGGATGCGCTCGACGCCGACGCGGTCCGGGCTGCCTTCGCTCGCGTGGGGTCACCGGGTCGCCTCGAGGTGTTCCGCCGAGGATCGACCGTGCTGGTCGACGCGGCGCACAACCCGGCCGGCGCACGTGCCCTGGCTGAGGCGGTCACCGAGGAATTCACGTTCGGCAGCCTGGTGGGTGTGATCGCCGTGCTACGGGACAAGGACGTGCTCGGAATCCTCGGGGAGCTAGAGCCTGTCGTCGACCTCGTCGTCGCCACAGAGAACTCGTCGCCGCGCTCGATGCGTCTCGGGGACCTGGTGGGCCTGGCGCTCCAGATCTTCGGCGAGGACAGGGTGTACCAGGCCGCGACGATGCCCGAGGCGATCGATGTCGCCGTCGGGCTGGCCGAACGCGAGGCCCCGCTAGGCGGCGGTGGTGTCCTGGTCACCGGGTCGGTCGTGACCGCAGGCGACGCCCGGATGCTGCTCGGGAGTGGGACATGAACCGGATCGCCGCCATGGTCCTCTCGGTGGAGGCCCTGGTCATCGCGCTCGCCATCCCGGTCGCCGTCTCGATCTCCGACGTCGCCGCCTCGACGGCAATACCGGTCGGGCTCGCCATCACCCTGGCCGGTCTGGTCGTGGCCGCGTTCCTGCGGCGCAGCAAGGTCGCGTATTACCTCGGCTCGGCCCTGCAGGTCGTCGTCGTCGCTCTCGGGTTCGTCGTGCCGATCATGTTCGCTCTCGGTGGCATCTTCGCCCTGCTGTGGTTCGTCACCCTTCGGCTGGGCCGCAAGGTGGAGTCCGCCCGGGCCGCCCGCCCTGAACGCCCGGGCGGTTGACCGGCCTCCCACCCGAGTGGTCAGCGGCCGAGTCCGCTGGCTAGGGTTCGGGCCGGTATCTCGTCCGACCGTCCCATCGCAGGAGCAGCCCGTGTCCGAGCGCACGCTCGTCTTGATCAAGCCCGATGCCGTACGCCGCGGCTTGGTGGGCGAGATCCTGGCCCGTTACGAGCGCAGGGGGCTGACCATCGTGGCGATGGACCAGCGCGTGGTCGACCCATCACTCTCCGACGCGCACTATGCCGAGCACGTCGACAAGCCGTTCTACCCCGCCCTGCGTGAGTTCATCACCGGCGGTGCGCTCGTCGCCCTGGTTCTCGCCGGCGACTCCGCGATCGACGTCGTGCGTGCGATGAACGGCGCCACCGACGGCCGGAAGGCAGCGCCCGGCACCGTCCGCGGTGACCTCGCCCTGTCAACGTCGGAGAACCTGGTGCACGCCTCGGACTCGGCCGAGACCGCGAAGCGCGAGATCGCCCTCTGGTTCCCCGCCCTGTACTGATCGCGGGGCAACGGGTACCAGCACACCCGTACGGGGCAGCATCTCGCGAATATTCGGTCGTGATTCATAGCGTGGATGTCGAGATCCGGGCGGCGGCTTCTACGTACCCGACGAGAGGTGCTACTCGGGAGCGACGATGCCGGATGTCAACGACGTCGCGATCGCCGGGTCCGTGGCGGCTGGCCGCGATCCACGCTGGTGACTGTCTGGTGAAGCTCCTTCTCGTGTCCTGCATAGTGAGTCTCTGGCGATAGGGGTGTTACCGATGAACAGAGAATTCACAGCCACGCTTCAGAAGAGTCTCAACAAGGGCGGCTGGACCTACGTGGTCTGGCCGGAGTCGGTCGAGTTCTTCGGGACGAAGGGACTTGTCAAGATCAGGGGGACGATCGACGGCCATCCGTTCCGAAGCTCGTTCATGGCCATGGGCGACGGCACGCACAAGCTGGCCGTGAAGGCCGACGTCCGCAAGGTGATCGGCAAGGAGGCCGGGGACACCGTGACCATTCGGCTGGAGGAGCGGGTCCGGGACTGACTACCGCGACCCGGGCAGGTCCGACCCGCGCACGGCCCGCCGGCTGCGCCATGTCGGCACGGGCTGCTTCGAGACCGACGTGCGCGGCGGTGCCGATTCGTGGAGCGCCGGCGGTCGGGGCACCTTACGGTCCGCGAACGCACGGCACGGGCGCATGTCGGCGCGCCTAGCCTCGATCCCGATGACACCGGGTCGGTGCACGCAGTTCGTGCTGGCCGTTGTCGTCCAACTGGGGTGGAGACTGAGATGGTGAGCGCGCGTGCGAGCGGGGCGAGTTCCGGTCGGGTCCTCGTCGTCGACGACGACCCGACGGTCAGCGACGTCGTACGCCGGTACCTCGAGCGAGCCGGCTACGACGTCGACAAGGCGGCCGACGGGCCGACCGCCCTGGCTCTGGCGGCGGAGCGCCCGCCGGACCTCGTCGTGCTCGACCTCATGCTGCCGGGCATGGCCGGACTGGAGGTCTGCCGTCGCCTGCGCGGCATGTCCGACGTACCGATCGTGATGCTGACGGCGCTGGGAGAGGAGTCCGACCGGGTCGTGGGCTTCGAGACCGGGGCCGACGACTACGTGACCAAGCCGTTCTCACCGCGTGAGCTCGCGCTACGCGTGCACTCGGTGCTCCGGCGGGCCGGACGGGGTGACACCGGGGAGAGCGACGGCGGACCTTTGGCCGACGGCGACCTCCGTCTCGACCTGGTGTCTCGTACGGCTGAGCGGCATGGCGCCTCGCTCGCGCTGACCGTCCGCGAGTTCGACCTGCTCGCACATTTCCTGCGCCACCCGCGCCGCGCATTCAACCGCGCCGAGCTGCTGCAGCAGGTGTGGGGATGGAGCTTCGGGGACCAGGCCACGGTGACCGTGCACGTCCGGCGGTTGCGCGAGAAGGTCGAGGACGATCCCCAGCATCCGCGCCGCATCGTCACGGTCTGGGGCGTGGGCTACCGGTTCGAACCCGTGGAGAACCTCAATGCCTGACCTGGTCGTCGTGCTTTTGCTCGCGCTGGCCGGGTCCGGCGTCGTCGGCGTGGCCGGGGTCCTGGTGCTGGGAAGGCTGCGCGGCCGCTCGGTGACCGCGCACGTGGCGGTGCTGCTCGCGACGACCGTGCTGGCCGTCGTCGCGGGCGTGGTGGCCGTCGCCGAGGCGATGTTCATCAGCGAGCACGATCTGGAGGTCCTCCTCGTCGTACTGATGGCCGCGGGTACGGTCAGCCTGGCGGTCGCGCTCTGGTCGGGTGGTCGGCTCGCTCGCGCGAGCGTCTGGGCCTCCGAGGCCCGTGAGCGCGAGCGTCGGCTGGAG
>DAIUDS010000061.1:9094-12004 GCA_036845485.1 Jiangellaceae bacterium | reverse complement strand
CAGGTGATGACCCGTTCGCGCGCCGGCACCGCGGCGGTCAGACAGTTGAGCAGCGTGGTCTTGCCGGCCTGGGTACCACCGGCGACCAAGACGTTGAGGCCTGCGACGACACAGGCGTCGAGGAAGCGGGCGGCCGATGCGGTGAGCGTGCCGAGACCGACCAGGTCGTCGAGGTGGGTCGCCTTGACCACGAACTTACGGACGTTGACTGCCCAGTGCTCGGCGGTGATGTCCGGTATGACCACGTGCAGGCGGCTGCCGTCGGGCAGCCGGGCGTCGACGAACGGCGAGCTCACGTCGACCCTCCGGCCGGAGATCTTCAGCATGCGCTCGACAAGGTCGCGGACGTCCTGTGCGGTCAGCACGGTGGTGGTCAGCTCACTGCGGCCGTTCCTGGCCACGAAGACCTTGGTCGGCTCGTTGATCCAGATCTCCTCCACGGTCGGGTCGTCGAGGAAGCGCTGCAACGGTCCGAAGCCCGCCACCGCGTCGTGCACGGAGCGTGCCACGGCCAGCGGATCGCCCAGCGGCGGTAGCGGACGGCTCAGGCTTCTCTCGTCGTAGGTGGCGACGATCTCGTCCACGATCCGGCGGACCGCCAGCGGGTCGGCGACCGGGTCCAGTCCCTCGCGGCGGACGACGTCACGAACCTCGGCATCGATGAGCTCGACTGCGGTCATGCTGCGGCATCCCGTCAGCGTTTGTGTCCCAGGCTGCTCGCACCTGACCTGGTGGGTGACCGGCGGAAACAGCACATGACCTTGAATGGTTGCCGCTGAGTTATACCCCTGCGGCGCGGCCTTTACCAGACCCTCGACCGATATCCACAGATCTCTGTTGGAGGAGGCCGAGTTCGGCGGCTTCAGGCCACGGAGGACGCACCGTGTAGAACCGTCGCTTTGTCGTCGATACCTTCCGGCGCCGGCCGCTCCATTCCCCGCCACGGACCGCCCAGCAACGGAGACAGCACCACGAGCATGTATGCGCAGCCGAGCACGAGCAACGTCGCCGTCAGACCGAGTCGCTCGACGACCACGCCGGCAGTCAGGGCACCGATCGGCATCGCGGCCCAGGCCCCGGCGCCCATCGACCCGCGTACCCGTGCCCTCATCCCGGGTGGAATCCGTTCGAGCGCAACCGTGCCGATGAGTGGGTTGATCGATCCCGCCGCGAGACCGGCCACGGCGACCGTCGCCAGGCAGGCCCACAGCGGTGGTTCCGAAGCGAACGCCAGCATCCGGGGGCCGCCGCAGAGCAGGAACGACCCGACGAACAGCGCCCGCCGAGGCAACCGATGCCCGACGACGCCGAACGTGAGCGAACCGACAAGGGCCCCACCGCCCATGGCGGCCACCAGGAGTCCGAGGGCGACGGCACCGCCGAGATTCCGGTCGGCGAACACCGGCAGGATCACCATGCTCCACGCCGCATCGAAGAAGTTGGTCACGAACAGCAGCACCGCGATCGCGCGCAGCAAGGGCTGGCGCCACAGAAACGCCACGCCCTCCCGGAACTCCGCCCAGTAGCCCCGGGCAGGTTGGGAGGCAGCTTCGTCGCTTCGGACGGTGTCGACCGATCGCGGGACGATCCACGCCACCAGCAGGGCTGAGATGACGAACGTGCCGGCGTCGACCACGAGCGTGTTGACCGGTCCGAGAACCGCGACCAGTAGGCCCGCGACCGGTCCGCCGACCAGCCGTGCGCCACGCTCCAGCGCCTCGAACGTGCCCACCGCACGCTCGAGCGGCACCCCGGCGCGCTCGGCGAGCTCGGGCAACAGGGCCGACCGTGCCGTCTGGCCGGGCGTGTCGAACAGGCCGGTGGCGAAGATCAGCGCCAGCAACGCCCAGAACGGAAGACCCACGGTCAGGGCCACGATCGGTACGGCGACGATCGTCACGGCTCCGACCAGGTCGCTCACGACGCTGGCCCGCCGATAGCCGAACCGGTCCACCAGAACCCCGCCGAACAGGCCGCCGATGACGACCGGCGTGATCGCGAAGAACGCGGCGACTCCTGTCAGTGACGCGCTCCCGGTGGTGTCCAGGACGTACAGCGGGAGAGCGATCAGCGTGATCATGTTGCCGGTCAGCGAGATCGCGTGCGCCGAGAGCAGCGCGACCAGGGGACCACGGCTCACGGCTCGCTCCGGAACGCGTGGTAGAGCATCGTCACCTGGGCCACGCCCTCGCGCTGGGAGTCGCTCTTCTCCTGCCATCGCGTGGCCAGCGCCTCGAGCTCGTCGCGAAGCTCCCCGAGCTCCTCCACGGTGAGGTACAAGATCGAGTCCGAACCGGCTGCCGCCCGGACCCAGGCCGTGTCGAACGTCGCCTGGAGCTCGAGATACGTCTCCAGCTTCTGGAACCAGCGCCGCAGGATCGTCCGCTGGAGCAGCTCCCCGGCCACCCGAAGCTCCGGGCGCTCGAGCAGCTCGACCGGGTCCCACACGGTCCGGGCGTGGGCTGCCCGCCACCAGCGCTCGCGGCCGTTCGGAGCAAGTTCCGGCGCCTCCTCGACGAAGCCGTGCTTGGCCAGCGTGCCCAGGTGGTAGCTGACCGACCCGGGTGCCTCGTCGACCAGGTCGCTCAGCATGCCCACGTTCTGCGGGCCCCTCGCGCGCAGCTCGCCGAGCAGTCGCAGGCGGGTCGGGTGCGCCAGAGCCCGCATCGCACGTGGATCGGTGAGATGGACGTTGGCCGTCGGCTCGGCAGGCATACATCCAGGGTAGATGCACAAGACTTCATGTGCAAGAATTGTTGTACATTAGTTGTTGTAGATCGGTGTGCAGCACAGGGGGTACGACGCTCCGGTCCGGCATTGGCACGCAGGGTGCTCCACAAAGCGCGCCTATCGCGCGCAGCGACACGGTCTCGGCGCGCCAAAACGGGGGCGCGTGGATGCAGCGAGCCA